>JAGCYI010000294.1 GCA_017960885.1 Bacteroidales bacterium | reverse complement strand
TACATTCGGGCGAAAAAATATACGTGCCGTCGGTGGGAACGGTAAACCCCTTGTGCGGATTGGCGAGAGGTCCGTCGAATGGTTTTAGGGCAAAGGTGATTTTGGTGGAGCCATCGGGAAGAGTTTCGGGTTTTACCTCGTCAGAATCCTTGTGGCACGATGCATTTACCAAAACCACAGCCGATGCCAATAATGCTTTAAGTATTAGTAGGTATTTGGGCATAAATCAATGAATTAATTAAGTTTACAATTTAAATTATCTTTTGAGCAATAGTTTATTATTTTCTGCAATTCCTTCATTATCAAACCTTACCGTAGGATTTTTGCCTTTGGTGTAGGCATCTTCGGATTCGTAGAGCGATAGGGCAATTTGATATTCTGACGGTAATTCAGCATTAAATTTAAACGAAAAATCTTGCGAAGTATCGTCTTTGAATGTGCCTTTGGGTATGCGGATAGTTTCGCCGATTTGGGCAAGGGTTTCGCCGGTGTTGTCGGTAAATTCTGCCACTAAGTAAACATCAAAGAAACAGGGTGCTAAGCCAGTGTTTTTGATGGTGAGGTTTAAGGTGTTGGAGTGGGTAGAAAATTCTGCCTTGGCAACGGTGAAATTGTAGCCCAAAATCTTGCTCATTTTGTCGGCAAGTGCTTTGTTTTCTTGATAGAAACGGTAGCCGCAATCGTTGTCTTGGTCGAGTACATAATAAGTTAAATGTGCGTTGCGGATAGATTGTTCCCAAAGTTCGGGAGTCCATTTCCTATTTCCACCGGGAATTAAATCGTTGTAAGTGAGCATTGTAGCGTATCCGGCGATGTTTTCAGCGATGGTAGGCAAATTGGCTCGGTAAGCACGTTGCAAAGTATCGTCGCGACCGGGAATACCAATGAAACCGTCGTCGCGCTTGGTAACGCCGAGACTGAGTGCGTAGGTGTAAACATCGCCAAAGCCGTTGGATGGCAACACAAGTTGGGTCTTTTTGAAAACCGATGCGTAATGCTTTATCATATCTTTTAGAATATCGTCGGAGGGCATTTTGCTGCCGAGCAACTGCGATGTGTGCCATTCGCCCCAATTTCCGAAAGTGCGGATGTCGATGTATTCTATCCGTGGGTCGCCGTCGTATTTTTGGGCGAGAGCGGTGGCAAAATCTTTGGCTGCCTGAATATAAATCGGGTCGTCCCAAACTGGTGCAACTGCCTTGAAATCAGTACCTCGGATATCAACGGTTATTTTTTTCGCACCCATTTCATATACAAAACGCGGCGTCCAATCGTAATTCTCTTCTGGGGTGTCGGCAGCCCTAACAAACGACGACGTGTATGGCAGCACCCGCAAGGCATAGCCCATATTGTGTTCGGCAAGCGCGGCAAGCAGTTTGTCTAATTCCGACCAATCGTAAACACCTTTGGCGGGGTTGAGTTTGTTCCATTGCTGATAGCCCGAACCGTACGAAACCAAGTTCCAAGCACCGTTTTTAAGCGAACCGTATGGACCATATTCAAATTCGGGCGCAAACACCCACGAGCCTGAGGTGGGAACGGTAAACCCCTTGTGAGGATTTGTGAACGGTCCGTCGAAGGGTTTTAGATTGTACGAAATGTTGCCATCGGCATTTACATCGTTGTTTTCGCGATTGCAGGCGGCAAAAATCAGCATTAATATATATGCCAAAAGTGGGGTTAATAGTTTGTGAAAATTCATAGGTGTTTAGTTTTTCATAGTTATTTAGTCGATATTAACAATTTGGTAGTTCATACTTCCAAGACCGATTTTGGCGGCGTGTTCGATGGTGTGAATACCGTGGCGCGACGAGATACGTTGTTTCAACGGTGTATTGTCGTTGTCTTCGGAAGGGGTCATATTAAAAATAATGTCAACGCACGCCTTGTCCAAAGCCACAGGGTCGAGCGAGGCAAGTATTCCGTAATCTTTGAGTTTTACTTTGGCGGGATGGGCAACACAGTCGCAATCTACTGACATATTGTTCATTACCGAAATATAAAGAATTTTTTCGCCGTTGCCAAAATAATTGTGAACCGCCTGAGCCGCAGCCGCCATTGATTCAAGAAAACCGTCTTGATTTTGAGTGTGTTGCCAAAGTCCCTCCACCTTGCGCTGATAGCCTGCCGTGTGGATGTAAGCCTTGCCGTTTGCCGAAGCCACGCCTATGCTTGCGTTTTTGAGCACGCCGCCCATTCCACCCATCGGATGTCCCTTAAAATGAGCGAGATTAATCATAAAATCGTAGTTTTGAAGGTGTTTGCCAACAATGTCGCACTTTATATTAGAGTTGTCGGCAACGGGAATTTCAAATTCGCCATCTTCGTCCATAAGGTCAACCTTAAACATTGGGCTAAATCCGTGTTCCTTAATGGTTTGCCAATGGTTTTCAAAAGTGGTGCGTTTGCCTCCGTAAGCCGTGTTGCACTCCACGATTGTGCCGTTGACCTCTTCTACAAGGTTTTTGATGAGTTCGGGTTTGAGGTAGTTGTTGTTGCCTGCCTCGCCGGTGGAAATCTTTACGGCAACGCGACCTTCTGCCTTGCGACCAAGTGCGTTGTAAATTTTTACCAACGATTCGGGCGAAATATCTCGTGTAAGATAAACGGTAGATTTAACGCCTTCCGACACAGTGGTTTGCGCAGCAGGTTGAGCATTTGCAGTTTGCGTAGAATGGGTGCGGCATCCTGTAAAGAGCATCGCCGCGGCTATTAATGTAAAAAGTGCTTTCATAACAATGGGTTTTAAATTTCTCCAAATATAGCAAAGTTTTTTCAAAACTGATAAGATTAATGTTGTTTTTTACCAAAAATTTGTATATTCGCACATCAAAACCAAGCATACTGAACTATGAACATATCATTATCAACAGCAGATATTATAATTATAATATCCTTTTTTATAACAATAGTTGTAATCACCAAGGCTGCAAACAAACGCAGCAAAGCCGATATGGCTGACTATTTTCTCGGCGGACGGCAGATGCCTTGGTGGCTTTTGGGCGTGAGTATGGTGGCGTGCACTTTTTCTGCCGACACCCCGAACCTTGTTACCGGAATGGTGCGCGAAAGCGGCGTGGCTAAAAACTGGGCGTGGTGGGCGTTTTTGATAACGGGAATGGCCACCGTGTTTATTTTTGCAAAACTTTGGCGGCGCACGGGCATTGTCACCGACCTTGAATTTTACGAAAAACGCTATTC
>JAGCYI010000293.1 GCA_017960885.1 Bacteroidales bacterium | reverse complement strand
TGACCGCACCCACCGCCGTAAACGCTCAGGACATTACCGTATATGTATGTCGCAAAGATGGCGCGTATCTCTATGTGGCTAAGGACAATACGTTGCAAAAAGTGTCTGACAAAGACCTCCGCGAATCGGTTGCCGCCAATCAGAAGTTTGCAGCCGTGGCTCCAATCAGCCTCGTAATTGTTACCGACAATGCCAAATTTCGCGGCGGAAGTACCAATGGACCAACAATTTCGGGCGCAATTGATGCCGGTTATGTAAGTCAGAACATCGACTTGGCTTGCGAGGCATTGGGACTTTGCACCGTTCCCCGCGCCACAATGGACAAAGAGGCTTTGAAAAAAGAATTGAAACTCACTGATTCTCAAAACGCTATACTCAACCATCCGATTGGATATAAGAAATAAGTATGAAGGTTTTGATTCTTAACGGAAGTCCCAAATCAGAGGGCAACACAGCCGTGGCATTGCACGAAGTGGAGAAAACTTTGCACACGCAAGGCATTGACACTGAATGGATTCACGTTGGACACAAACCAATCCACGGCTGTATTGCTTGTAATAAATGTTGGGATTCGGGCGAATGTACTTTTGGCGACATCGTTAACGAAATTTCCGCTAAAATGCAGTCGGCAAGCGGGTTGTTGATAGGTTCGCCTGTATATTTTGCCTCGCCAAACGGTACACTTTTGGCGTTGTTAGACAGGCTGTTTTACTCCAACCTCCACACCGATTGGACTATGAAAGTGGGCGCAACGGTGTCGATAGCGAGGCGCGGAGGCTCAACAGCCACAATGGACGTGCTCAACAAATATTTTCTCAAAACAAATATGCCCGTAGTGCCGTCGCAATATTGGAGCATAGCACACGGCACCGACCCGGGCGAAGTTGTTTCCGACCAAGAAGGTATGCAGACAATGCGCCAACTTGGTTTAAATATGGCATTTATGATAAAATCGTTGGCACTTGGAATGCAACAGTTCGGCTCTCCTAAGATAAAGGAGGAACTGACTGAAACGCACTTTATTAGGTGAGATTCATACAAATTTGGAGTAGTGTTCCTAATTTGTATGATTTTTTTTTGTAATTTTTCTTACAAATTCCGCATTGTATTCCGAATTTGTATGTATATTTGCAAAAAATATAATACACAATGGCTTACATTCGACGGACAATTGAGAAACACCTATTATATTTGTCGCAGCACTTTCCTGTGGTGGTGGTTACAGGAGCACGACAAACAGGTAAAACTACGCTTATTAAACAGACATTCAACCATATCGACGGTATCAAGTACGTTACCTTAGACTATCCAATGTTGCGAAACCTTGCAAGAAACGACCCGGAACTTTTTTTGCAACAATATCCTGCGCCGGTGATTATAGACGAAATTCAGTATGCGCCTGAACTTCTGCCACTTATAAAAATCAGAGTAGACAATGATAAACGCAGCGGTCAATATTTTCTTACGGGTTCGCAGATGTTTCATTTGATGAAAAACGTTAGCGAATCGTTGGCAGGGCGTGCTGCCGTAACACCACTTTATGGACTCAGTCGCAACGAAATTCTTGGCAAAAATGAAACTCCATTTTTACCAAGTAATAATTTTTCAATTGAATCAAACGAAACACTAACGTCGTTATTCGACAAAATAATCAAAGGCTCTATGCCTCAGATGATTATAGATAAATCTCTTTCACCCGAAACATTTTATGGAAGTTATGTTCAAACCTATATTGAGCGCGACATTCGCGACCTTACCGAAATTAAGAAAGAGTCTGAATTTCTTAAATTTATATCGTGTGTGGCAGCCAGAACCGCACAAGAAGTGAATCTATCAAACATAGCGCAAGATGCCGGAATTGACCAAAAAACTGCCGACCGTTGGCTGTCGTTGTTGGTGAGTTCGGGCTTGGTATATTTGTTGAGTCCCTATTCGGGCAATATTGTAAAGCGAATTGTAAAGCGTCCCAAACTTTATTTTATGGATACGGGACTTGCGTGTTACCTTAGTCTTTGGAACAATGCACGTGCATTGGAATCGTCGGCGGTAGCGGGCGCAATGTTTGAAACCTACGTAGTTACGGAGTTGATAAAACAGTATACCAATTGTGGCAAGAACGTTCGCAGCCGTTTTTTCTACTATCGCGACAACTCCGGGGCAGAAATCGACCTTTTGATTTTAGAAAACGGAATTATCTATCCCATTGAAATCAAAAAGAATACATCACCCGGCAATTCAGCGTTAAAAAACTTCAATGTGCTGTCCTCATTTCAAGAAACCGCTGGCGATGGTGCCGTGATATGCCTCTCACCAATGGTCTGCCCATTGGATGCAAGAAATAAGATAGTGCCTGTGGGGGTGATATGATAATCTATGTAATAAACTATCAATCAAATTATTGCAACACAATCTTATCTATTGCCTCTAATTCTTCCTTTGTTAATGGCGCAATATCCACAATTTTTGCATTTTCGACAATTTGAGAAGGCTTGCTGGCACCAATGAGAACGCTCGTCAGGTCGGAATCTTTTAGAATCCATTTCAATGCCATTTGCGAAAGGGTACAACCGTGCTCCTGTGCTATTGCGTTGAGTGCCTGAATTTTAGCGAGCACATTTTGGGTAATATCCTCACGTTTGAGAAAAACGCCGCTCTTTACCGCGCGACTGTCGTTTGGTATTCCATTGAGATAGCGTTCGGTCAGAAGTCCCTGTGCAAGAGGCGAAAACGCAATAATTCCCTTTCCGAGTTTGCGGGCTGTATCTTTAAGACCATTGTGTTCGATGGTGCGATCAAAAATACTGTAACGGTTTTGGTTTATAATAAAAGGTGTGTTGAGTTGTTGCAGAATGGAAGTTGCGCGGGCAAACGTGGCTCCATCGTAGTTTGAGATACCCACATAAAGGGCTTTTCCCGAGCGGACAATCTGATCGAGAGCGAGCATAGTCTCCTCCAACGGCGTTTCGGGATCCATTCTGTGATGATAAAAAATGTCAACGTACTCTAACCCAAGACGTTTGAGACTTTGGTCGAGACTCGCAATCAGATATTTGCGGCTGCCGAAATCACCGTATGGACCGGGCCACATATCATAACCCGCCTTGGTAGAAATCACAAGTTCATCGCGCAAGCCGGCGAAAGTGGTTTTGAGGATTTTGCCGAAATTGGTTTCAGCCGCACCGTATTCAGGACCGTAGTTGTTGGCAAGGTCGAAATGCGTGATACCCAAGTCGAAAGCCGTGGTGCACATCTCCACCATATTTGTGAAATTGTCGTTGGTGCCGAAATTGTGCCACAAACCAAGCGACACTTCTGGCAGTTTTAATCCGCTTTTTCCCACACGGTTGTAAATCATTGAGTTGTAACGTTCGGGCGAAGGGATGTAATTTTTTTGCATAATTGTAAATTTTTAAATGATTAGGGGGTAAAGGTAAGGAAAAAATTCAATCAATTGAAATGGTTGGCGATTGAATTATTCAATTGGTATTCAATTGGAGGATGACGAGGGTGAAAAGTTAAATGTTTGGATTTTATAAAAAAATGGGGATTTAAATGTTTGTATTTTTGAAAATATTGTTTACATTTGCATCGAAATAAGTAGTAGTTTCTATCCGATTGTAAACTAATTTGTGCTCAGGAATGACGGTTAATAGTGTGATATATAATACTATGTTGCAGAACAACAACGTAATGACCACCGGTGATTTGACTCAAATCGGCGTGTCGAGAACAATGTTGTCGCGATATGTGAAGGCGGGACTGATGCAGAGAGTTCGCCAAGGGACTTATACCTTATCGTCTGAAATTCACGACGATATGTATACAATGATGCTCCGTTCGCCTCACATTATCTTTTCGCACGAAACGGCACTCTTTCTCAACGGACTTTCGGACAGAACGCCATTTGTCCAATCACTGACAATACCGTCGAACGCAAGTTTGCCAAAATCCATCAACGACGAATGTAATTGCTTTTATGTCAACGAATTATTATATCCGCTTGGTGTTACGCAATGCAAAACCGCCTTTGGCAATCAAGTAAGATGCTACAATCCCGAACGCACCGTCTGCGACATTGTCCGCAGCCGCAGCCGTTTAGACGAAGAAACCTTTGTGATGGCGATTCGCAATTATGCCAAATCTCCAAACAAAAACCTGAACCTCCTGACCGAATACGCCACAAAATTCAGAATCTTGAAACGAATAACGCAAATATTTGAGATAATACTATGAGTGTAAATTGTTTTATAATTGTTTAAGAAAATCATTCAACGAAATAGCATTGACATTTAATCCGCTTGCACGGGCAATCAACATATTGTCGGATGTGAGTAATACGGCTTTGTTCTTGTGTTTTAAAGCCACTGACAGAATCATACAATCAGGATTTTTCTTGTCGAACGATTTTGGCAGGAGATTGATGTCTGCATCTTCCATTCTTGAAAAATGCATTTTGAATGCATCGTTAATATTGCGTGCCGCTGTATTGATTTTCTGTTTGTCAATTTCGGGTTTGAGTTTTAGTTTGTCAAGTTCTTCTAATACTTTTGCAGGAATCACGATTTTGTATTTGTTGCAAACTTTGCCGATAATGTCAGGACATTTTACAAAGGCGTTAGTATCAATTACTATCACAGCATCTTCCGGAATTTTATTTTGGGTTTTGTTGGGTTGTGGCAAATTAATCTTACCCACAACACTGACACTCACATTACCTGACGTAATCTTTTTGGGTTCAAATGCGGCAAACTTATCTTCCTGTGCTTTCAGTAAATATTTGCGAACTTCTTCCGACATATTCTCACCCATAATTCCTTTGTCGGCAACAATGATTGTGGCTTGCTTGGCGCGTGAAGTGGCTACGTTGAAAAGGGCATTTTCAAGCGAGCGAATGATAGATGTATTAGGTATAAAAAATATACAAAAATCTACGGTTAGTCCCTGAACTCGGTCTACGGTTTCGATTTTGATGTTGTCGGGATATTTTTTTGTTTGCCAATTCTCAGTAAAATATTTCTGCAAACTACGCACAGAATCATTCAATTTAGAAAGAATCGCAATTTCTCGCTTTTTGTCTTCATTATACAATGCTTTTGCAAGATTAAAAATCGCATCCAAAGCATTCTTAGGTGCTTTATTTCCGATTTCCATATCAATATTGTAAATAATCGGCCCACCCTTCGGATTAATGAGTTCTATTTTGCTATCACATACATTTTGACTAACAGAATTAAATTTATTGTCATAAAAAATACCTGTACAATCAGCACTGCGTTTTGTCAACCGAAAAGTATCGCACAACATATATGATTTGAAATCAAATGTTTTGCATAAAGTCCCAAATCCATCAACGATATCGTACCAATTATTTTGATTGATAATATTTTCAGGAACTTTCGAAATCGGTGCAAGTTGCTTTTGATCTCCAATCCATATTACCTTTTTGGCAAGATAAAAAGATGCTGCTATCATTGGAAAAATTGCTTGACTCGCCTCGTCCATAATTGCATAATCAAAAGGAACAAATTCCGCAGTTTTCGCCCAACCACTTGAAATATAAAATGATGCAAGTGTTAGATTGCCCTTGGTTGCATTACATTCATTTTTCTTAATCCGCTGCAAATTTGGTAAATCATTGTATTCGTCAGTGGTTAAACTTGTTTTGGAAACACGCCCCTGAGAAACAAAATCCTTTAAATCTTCTTTTTTTGCCAATTCCATTAAAGCCTGATTTGTGAAAGCCGTAACAAGTACACTTTTATTCTCCTGCAAAAGTTTCGCTGCTATCTGCGCCATCCTGAATGTCTTTCCTGTACCGGGAGGACCCTGTATAACTAAGCAATTATCTGCTTGGAGATTATCAATAATCATCGTTGTGAAGTTATCTTTTGAATGAATTAAATCAGGTTGCCAATGATTTTTACAATTAGAACTATAATATAATATCTTATCAGCGAATTGATTGTTTTTACAAACTGTGTATTTTAAGTTGAAGTAATATTGCAACGGAGGATATTGTGGACCAAAAGCAATAATGGGTTTTGTATCACCCATAAGTTCTACAAACTCCATTGATAACCCCTTTATTCCAATTAAACAAAAATCTTTTTCTTCTGCTTTTGACGTATAAACGCAGCAAACATCAGAATAATCCTTTTGATATTTTTGGATTAATTCCAACCAAGAATAATTACTCCAATTGCGTGGCTTGCACATTTCACCACTAAAATAACTTGCCGTATAAAATGAGTTTTTTTTAGGCATATAATCTGACACAGGTATCTTAAAAACAGCAATTCCGTGTTCATCAATGGTCATATATTTGCCCACAAATACCTTTCCATTGTCTTTTAAGACAACGGCTTGTGTTTTTACCAATTGCTCAAATTCATATTTTTGGTAATCGATTTCACTTTGGAGAAATCTAGTATATGATTCATTTGTGTATGTCATAGCATATCATTGTCATTAGTTTCCGGCTGTTTTTCGCCATTTGTTTTGTTGTATATATCTTCGATTTTTGGAGCATTATCAGGTATAACAAAATTGTCAAAATCAAAATGAAGTTCAGAAAAATAACGCAAAGAATCTGACAATGCACTTATTCTATCTTCTTTCTCTAAATTCGACACATTGAATTGTAAAGAAACACACTGTCCCTTTATCAAATCTTTTTTATTTACCTGTACAAAATTATTAGAAATTCCGTTTCGTGATGTGTAAACGTAAATCTCGGCATCATATCTGAAAACGAAATCCCATTCTTTGGGTGTGATTTTAAATGGCTTAGACTTATCCTTGTAACTTTTAAGTACGATAGGAATATTGTTATTATTTCTATCCAAAACCTCGAAGGTTGTAAAACAATATTCCGTTTCAAAATTTTTAGGAAATGTCCACTGCCAATTCAACGATTCTGCTTTCTGTCGTAACGCTTTTTGTGCCTCAATTTGCGCTGCAATACGTTCACTTCTCTCTAAATCAGTATCAATGTGAGAGTCGAATTTTGCACCGCGTTTTTTCAATTCTTCAATAAGTCCTTTTAAATGTTCAATCTCTCTGTCTTTTTCCACAATCGTATTATGAAGTTCATCCAATGATTCTCTACTAATTATACCATTCTGCAATTCTTCCATAGAATGACCTTCTATCAATCGCTTTACTGCCGCAAGTTTTTCATCTCCTTGTTGAATCAATTCACCAACAATATTCATTGTCTCACCTTCACCAAGAGAACCCACAATAAGATTATTCTTATTGTCTTTAAATTTTTGCATTATGTTTTCAAGTTCAGGATGACGTTTGCATAATTCTGCCACTGTAAACACCAACTTTGCAAAATCCTTATCCTGCTTATCTCCTTTATAATCGACTATTTTAGAGTCTATTGTTTGACCAACATCTATTATCCCGATTTCTTTTGTTTCCAAATAATGCGCACATAAGGATGTTTGATTAAATAATTGTTCTTTATAGTCAATACCGACATACTTATTGAGAGCAACGTCTTTTAGTTCTTCCATAACACCCGCATCTTTGCATACGTCTTGGAATTTACAAAATTCATTTTTTTGATTCAACCAAATTCCAATGCCATTGTTTTTGTCTGTTATTATCGGCCAAAAACGCTTTGTTTTAAAAGAATAAACAAAATCAATAAATGAATCAACCCACAAAATCAACTCTTTCTCAGACATTTGTTCTGTTAACATTATTGATTTCAAACCTTCAATGTTTATAGATTCAGCAATAGTCTGACTTATTTTTTCGATGTAATATTTTTGTGCAAAATTCCATTTAAACCCGTCAGTTTTACTTATTGTACAACTATCAGGCATTTCAAATAATTGTTTTGCAAAATAGTATAATTTTGCGTATTCTTCTTGATGCTCTAATGGTATTGTCGCGACAGTTTCCATTGCTATGGAATCCCTTAGCCTTTCATTATCTTGAAATACTTTTTCTATTTTGGTGTATAATTCCGTTGTAGTGATAGGAGAATGAGACTCATACCCTTTTATCGCATTACTAAGTAAAATGTCACGATAGTGTATTTCTGCAAATTCAGCCAAATCCTTCAATCTTTCTTCGACAGAATCATCATAATGCAAGTCTGATATACTATTTAACTTCATATTTTGATTCGGGAATACCTTACTCTCATTAATTATGTCACTATAACCATATTCCTTATAAAAATGTATGTAGTCATTTAGCCATTTCAAAGTCTCATCAACACTTTTTGAATGAGTGAAATAGGTTGATGACATAGTTGAAATAGTTTGGCATTTTTCTATATCAACATAACTGTGGTTAAACCAATAACTATCAGCAATTCTCCACAAATCCTTATTATCACCAATTGATATTGACTCAAAATTATTCAAATTATCGTTATGAGCCTTGGATAATTCGTACATTGTTTTGCGGTAAACAATAGTTTTTTCATCGCTTGTCTCCGGATACAAGGCTATTAGACGATATGCCACTTCGACATTATCTTCTTTATCAATAAAACTATTAAAAGATGAAATTAATTCTTTCGTTCCAAATTTGTCAACTGATATATTTGCAAAGGCAGACATATCAATATCTTCGTCAATTAGAAAATCTTCTATGTGACCCTCCTTAACAGCATCATTGTATATTTTTTTCAAAATCGAAGGAATACGTGATTCTGAATCGGTTTTTAAATGGCTCAAACTCTTTAATAATCCATTTTGATTTGGAATAATGGCGTATTTATCAAATTTTTCGCTTAATTTCTTATTAATTAGTAATTTATATATTTTATTCAACCACTTTTTTACCATTATAACATCGCATCCTGTTTTTATACACAAATCCGTAAGCGTTTTTTGTGCTTGTAAATCTGCAAGAAAATCATCAACTTCATACTTCAAGTTGTGTTCCCAAGAATCATATTCAGGTGTTATCACATCAAGCCAACCTTGAAGTTGCTCCAATTTGGGTAATATACCATTACCGATAAAACATTCCGATACGATATTGAAAAATAGTTCTTTATCATCTTTCGAAATGCCAAATTGAGGAATCAATACATCTTTTAATGAAATTGTTGCCTTACTATTTGTTTCTACTAAATGTTGTTCCAACAATGCTTTACGCCAAGAACTTTGTAACCCTTTAATCCACGGTAATGCTACTCTGTCGTCAAATTTTTCAGGTGCTTCGGGTATACGAGATACTGCCAACAAATACTTGTTAGTCGCATTATGTAATATCAACCAATTATTAAATTCCAAAGCGTTTTTTACGGCTTGCTCAATTATGGATCTATTTTCCCTCGCAAAAACACTATCTTCGCTATTTAAGACCAATCCATTACGTTTCTCGGTAGGATTGAATTTAAATCCATTCAATATATAAGGGAAGTAGAATTTTTCAGAGCCAATCAATGGAAAATCCCTGTACAATACAGGTTGCTTGTTGTCTCGTTTTATCAATTCATACGTTCCGTTTACAACATTGATTCCAATAGATAGGCTTATATCATCCTTAACAAATGAAAGGTAACTTTTCTCTGTATCATCTATTTTAATTGACGATATAGTTACATAATCATCAATTGGTTCAGAATGACAAATGTAAGTAATGTCAGTATTGTTTATTCTATTTATCACCCTCACTTGCTTGATTTTATCCGATTGAGCAACCAATGTGATTGGGAGTGTATTTATTAAATCATTTAAGCCTGCAACTGCTGATTCATATTTTTCTATTGTTGATAAATGATAAATAAATTTTGTGTCGAATGAATCTTCTGTTCTCTGTGTTTCGTAATCAGTTATAATTGGATAGTTTTCTTCTATTTTGCGAAGTTTTTCCAACTCACTTTTAATGCGGGGCAATAATTCTTCTGAACTATTTCCGCTTCTATCTAATTGCAATGAAAAACTGCGTGTTGTCCCATTATACAACAAAACACCATTGACATCGATAATATCTGACAGTAGGTGTGTGCAAATAAAACCCGTGCCAAATTTACCTGTTTGGCCTTCTTGGTTCAAGGAATTTTTAGAACTAACCTGTTGAACAAGACCTGTTACATTTTCAATAGAAAATGGATCTCCATTATGTCTAAATTCTAATAATTCCTTAGACAATAATTCTATTTCCACAGAAACCTTATTATATTTATTGGGTACATCTTTGGCATTTTGCAATAGTTCCCACACCCATCTTTTAGCGGATGATGATGGGCTTTCTCTAATTTGAGACAATAGTTCTCGTATTTTGTCTGCGGTTAACTTGTAATTGTTTTCTGCAATTACATCTTCAATTGTTTTTGCCATAATTAAAATTTAGTATAAAAATATTTGCAATAATCTTGCCCTATGATTCACAAATATATTAAATTATTTAAACTAACAGATTTCGGTTCATCGTCTTTTTTTGAGGGTGAAACATTTTTTTTCGATTAGGAAAAAAAACGGGATAATGGATGAATTGTTTTTCTACTTTTATCGTATCTTTGCCCCAACGGATTAAAACTGACAGACTATGAACGAATCTGACTACGACAAAATACATCTAGCGATAATGGCGATTGATACCGCTTCGAAGAAGATTAATGTTCCTAAAACGGAACTGTTCGACCGGCTCAACAAGCAGAATCTCGTACACAATCGTCTGATTGGTATGTATGATGTTTTGCACACACAAAGTCTTGACTTTGTGGCTGATGATATTATCGAGACTCTTAATAACTACGAAACGGAGAGCGCACTATGACAACACTATTTCACGGTTCGGTTACCATTGTAAAACAACCTTTAACCACGGTTGGCAGAAAAAATCTTGATTTCGGACAAGGTTTCTATGTTACTCCTATTCAGGAACAAGCCGAAAAATGGGGTCAATTTGTGGCTTCGAGACATCCCGCAAAAACTAACCCATACCTCAACATTTACGAAATGGATTTAGATTTTGTAATCTCTAACTACAAAGTGCTGAATTTCAACGAATACAGTATTGATTGGCTTAATTTTGTGGTGGCTTGTCGCAAAGGAGACGAACGTTGGAAACAATACGATATGATAACAGGCGGCGTGGCAAACGACAAAGTAATTGATACCGTAGAGGATTATAAAAATGGCATTATCACTGCAAATCAGGCAATTGGTCAATTGAAATATCACAAACCAAACTTTCAAATATGTATTTCAAATCAGATTATTATCGACAATTATTTGATATTCAAAGATTCTAAAATTATTACAAAACTATGAGAGATACCGTTTTATGGCGTAAGGAGGCTAATATCGTAATGCTTCTGTCGCAGAGATTGAATATTTCGCCCGAAAGAGCGTTGGATGTTTATTATCACACCCGGGTGAATAAATATATGTCGTCGCCGGAATACGGTCTTCAACATATGAGCGACTTATATGTGGTGGAAGAAATTATCAACGAACTACAATTTGGATAAAATACTCATATTCAATATTTTAATTCATCAAATCACCACTTATTCCACTTTTTTACCCCTAAAAAACACCACTTATTCCACTTTTATACCCTCAAAAATTACCACTTATTCCATATTTTTACCCTTAAAAATTACCACTTATTCCACTTTTTCACCCCTAAAACACCAACCCACACAAACTAAAAGCGGTGTACGAAATCACTTCGCACACCGCTTTTGATATGAATTATGGAAACAATTAAATCTATTTAACTTCCCAAATGTCGTTGGTTTCGAGGAGTTCGGCAAAGTTGTGGTATTTCTTTGCTGATTTTAATTCTTCGATTTGGGCGTTTACAGCGTCGTCGTAGGTGGGGGCTTCTACGTCGCGGATTACACCGAGGGC
>JAGCYI010000292.1 GCA_017960885.1 Bacteroidales bacterium | reverse complement strand
AATATATATCGTGAAAATTACAAAAATTCTAATTGAAAACTTGATTAAACTCTCGAAGGGGAGGCCGGTGTCGTTTTCGATGTCAAAAAATGAGGTTTTTGGCGAATTGTTGGCTGAGGGTGTGGTGAAACACGTTAAACGTGGTTGCCATAATTCACTCTATGCCGTTAATCCTGAGACTTTTAGTGACTATATTGCCAAGCGTTACGACAAACTCGAAAACCTTGAAAATCTTTTAAGATATTTCGACGATGTAAACTCCAAAAGCCAATCAATGCTTGCTTGGAAACCGCAAACCAACGGCGATGGCGCTCGTATCTATTTCGTTTCTGACAAAACTATCAAAACGCAGATTTCAGCAACAGAATACCTTGTTCAACCTTGCAACGGCGTGGAAACAAGCATTTTATCCAGTTGCGATTTTATTATCGACCCGGATGTCACCATTGTGGGAATCATCAGCAAAGAGATTTTCGACAATATATCAAAGTTTTACAGTTTTTTTGGCAGCGAACCACACCTTTATATATATAGTGCAGATTTTGGCAATGTGGCGGCTATTGTAAAGGCTAACCAAAACCGTTACATTCATTTCGGAAATCTCGATTTTGAAGAGATTGAACGCTATGAGTCAATGATTTTCAACGAGATAGGAGAGAGGGCAGAGTTCTTTTTCCCCGAAAATATGCGCGAATTTATCAAGAAGGGCAATATTAAGGAGTTTAAAGACCAATATCGCCGTTTCCGAAATGCCAAACTTAAAGATTTGAGACTCAAACCTTTACGCGAAATGCTAATTCAGCACCAAAGGGCTTTTAATATGAACGGTTACTTGCCACTTTGATGTTTCGCAATTCGTTATCAGATAGCATTTTAATAAAATCGTTGTAGTTAGTGATAACTTTTTCGCCATCGTTTGGATTGCGCTTTGGCTGCTGAAAAATACGGTACATTTGGTCAAAAACAGTGACGCGAAGCCGCGACAGCAACGATTTTTCTATCCAGTATCCACTATTGCAGTTACTGATTTTTGAATTTAACTCTTTGAGGCGCAGATACATAGAAAGTCCATCGCCGGTATCGTGCCAAATATCCGTAAAAATATAGTCGAATGTTCCGCTGTTGGGCTCTATGCGGCTTGCAAATGCGTATGCATCGTCGTTGATAATTTCAATTTTTGAGCGGTTGGGAAACTGCGGAAGTATCTCTTTTTCAAATATTTCGATAAGTTTAGAATCCTTTTCTACAACTGTAACTTTTGATACAGTTTTTTTCTGCGAAACCATAAATGAGTAGTATCCAAGACCAAGTCCGTAAACTAACACCCTGCCGCGAGCGTTTTCGATATGAGTGCGCATTGTTTCTATCTCGTTGGGTTTTAGCGACATCCATTCTCGTCCGTTTTGCAATACCACAGGATACGAAAACTCTTCTTTAAAGAAGCCAATCTGCGGAAATTCTTTAAAGTCTGAGGTTTGCACAGGTTCGTTGAATATGAACGCCTCGCAAGGTTGGTAGGTGGCTATTGAAAACTGCCAGTCTGCAATGGTTTTATTCGGAAACTTGATGGTTTTCAGATACATATCATCGGTATAATCATCAGGATTGAGGCAATGAACCGAAGTCACAAAATAGTCGGCAAAAATCTCTTTATGTAGTTGGTTTTCAGAGGTATCTAATCCGCACGCTGATGCAAGGAGCATTGCAAACGCCATTTCGGGAGACATACCGTATTCTTCGGTAAACTCATTGAGCATTGCGAGGGTTACAAACTGCGGCGTGTCGTTTAAAAACTGCGCCATAAGTTGCCACACATCACAGTTGTTTTGCATTGTAATGTACAGTTGCTCAATGCGTTTTGCGTCAAAATCCTCTAAATTTATTACCATATCAAATTACATTAAAATGTTTGAGTGCATTGTACACACCGTTGTCGTCTACCGTATCTGTAACATAATCAGCCACTTGCTTAACATTTTCGTCGGCATTGCCCATAGCCACGCCCACGCCAGCGCGACGGATAATAGGAATATCATTGCCGCCATCGCCAAAAGCCATTGTCTCACTGATGTTTAAGCCAAGATATTCTGCCATTGACACCAAGCCCTGACCCTTGTCGGCGTATTTTGAGGTGAGGTCGGTGAACTCAGGATTCCAACGGTTGCTCATACAGCCCGGTATCTTGGGTAGGATGTTTTTTTCGTAATCGCTGCCAAAAAAAGGGGTCAACTGCATAATGCGTTGCTGCAACACGTAATCAAGTGTTTTGCCATTGTGTATATTGTTGATTTTCAGTTCCTCGTCGAAAATTCTATCCACCACAGGTTCGATATTCACCACGGCAAAATCCCGTTCGCCCATAATTATGTAGGGATAGTTGTTTTGTTTTGCGTCGTTGATCAGAGTTTGCACATCTTCGGGCGGAATAGGGTTGCAACTCACTGTTTCTGAGCCAACAAAACTAACTGCGCCATTGTTTAAAATATATCCGCTGATAAGGTGCTCAATCTGTTTTAAATTGATTACAAACGCCTTAGGACGACCTGTTGAGATAAAAATTTTTACACCTCGACGGTTGGCCTCTTCCAACGCCATCACGGTTGAGTCGGGAATTCTGTGGGAATTAAAACTCACCAATGTGCCGTCGATATCAAAGAATAAAGATTTAATCATTGTATAAATATATCATTTTACACCTCTCAAAATATCGAGCGCGAAGGTAGTGATTATTGCGGATAATGCAAAATCAAATATTTTTTGGAAACTGAAAATTGCTGAAATAAGTAAAAATATTCTCGTTTCAGCAATTTTCGTTAATTAAATTTGCTGAAATAAAAATATTTTGTATCTTTACAGCAAATTTCAAATTAATTATTATGGAAGAAATACTCGTAGGAAGGGATGCTGAAACCCGTTTGATGGAAAAATATATTGCCTCACAAAGGTCGGAGTTTATAGCCGTATATGGTAGACGAAGGGTGGGGAAGACCTTTTTTGTGAGAAAGGTATTGGGCAAACGGATATGTTTTGCTGTTTCGGGCGTGGCAAATTTGGGGATAAAGGAGCAACTGACAAATTTCTATCTGTCTATGAAACAGTATTTTCCAAATGCAGAATATAAAAAATCGTGGCTTGAAATTTTCGATGAGTTGAGGCAGCAATTGGAAAAACTCAATTCAAAAACCAAAATATTGTTTATCGACGAAATGCCCTGGCTCGACTCTGCCCGCTCCGGTTTCATTTCTGCCTTAGAACATTTTTGGAATTCGTGGGCATCGGTGCAAAGTAATATAAAATTGATAGTTTGTGGAAGCGCAACTTCCTGGATGATAAACAATTTGATTAATAATCGAGGGGGATTGCACAACAGGGTTACGCACCAAATCTGCATTGAGCCGTTCACAATAGGTCAGTGCAACGAATATTTTAAGGCGTATAAATTTGCATACAGCATACGCGAACTTGCTGACTGTTATATGGTTTTCGGTGGAGTACCATACTACCTTTCGTTGATGGATAAAGATCTTAGTGTGGCACAAAACATCGACCGCCTGTTTTTTGCCAATAATGCCGAACTGCGCAACGAAGCCGACAATTTGTTTCGTTCCCTTTTTCTCCATTCCAATGATTATGTGAACATTGTGTCGTCGCTCGGCAAAAAAATGAAGGGTTTAACACGGGCTCAAATTCTTGAAGATACAAAACTGCAAAACAATGCGCGTTTTACCACTATACTAAAAGAACTCGAACAATGCGGATTTATACGCAGTTATATTCCATTTGATGGTGCTAAACGTAGTTTAATGTATCAATTGGTTGATTCTTTTGTTAATTTTACAATACATTTTGCATCACACAATAATTATCACGACGAGGAATATTGGACACATTCGCTCAACAGTGGCAAATACAATGCGTGGAGCGGATTTGCATTTGAAATACTCTGCCTTAACCATACCAACCAAATAAAAAAAGCACTTAGTATTGCAGGTATGCAAAGCAATGTATGCTCGTGGCTGAGCAAGGCAGACAGCGGTGCACAAATAGACCTTTTGATTGACAGAGCAGACCAAACCATAAACCTCTGTGAATTAAAATATTACCGTACAGAATACGAACTCACCAAAGCCGACGAGAAAAACATCAACAATAAAATCCAACAATTTATCTCACAAACTCATACAAAAAAATCAGTCCGCTTAACTATGATAACATCATTTGGTATCAAACCCAACAAATACAGCGGATATATTCAAAACTCCCTGACTTTAAGCGATTTAATCATATAAAAAAAACTACCGTCCTGTTTTAGGCGGTAGTTTTATCATCATTTAATTGCGAAAATTATTTCTGCGATTTTATCCATTCGTCGCAGCCGGCTGCGGCTTTACGTCCGTCGCCCATTGCGAGAATTACCGTTGCACCACCGCGAACGATGTCGCCACCTGCAAAGATGTCGGGAATATTGCTTTGGTTGTTTTCAGGATTTACTATGATGGTGCGGCGTTTGGGGTCAACGTCTAATCCATCAATTGCCGAAGTAATTATAGGATTGGGAGATACGCCTACTGCTACAACCACAGCATCGGTGTCGAGAGTGTATTCGCTACCTTCAACGGGAACAGGACTGCGGCGACCTGATGCATCGGGTTCGCCAAGTTCCATCTTTTGCAAACGTGTCTGTTTTACAAGACCTTTCTCGTCGGCAAGATATTCCACAGGGTTGTTGAGGGTAAAGAACTCAACGCCCTCTTGCTTAGCGTGATGAACCTCTTCGAGACGTGCGGGCATTTCGGCTTCGCTACGGCGGTAAACAATCATAGCACGCTCAGCACCAAGACGTTTTGCAGTACGAACCGAGTCCATAGCGGTGTTTCCGCCACCCACAACCATCACATTTTTGCCTTTGATAACGGGTGTATCGTACTCAGGATCAGCAGCGTGCATAAGGTTTACACGTGTAAGGTACTCGTTAGACGAGAAAATACCGTTTGAATTTTCGCCCGGAATATTCATAAAGCGGGGGAGACCTGCGCCGGCTGCAATAAAGAATGCCTTGAAACCACGTTCACGAAGGGTTTCGATGCTGATTGTGCGACCAATAATGGTGTTGGTAACAAACTTAACGCCCATTTTTTCGAGGTTCGAGATTTCAGCGTCAACAATCTTCTTAGGCAGACGGAACTCAGGAATACCGTATTTCAATACGCCGCCGATTTCGTGAAGTGCCTCGTAAACAGTTACATCGTAACCTTTGCGAGCCATATCGGCAGCCCAAGCCAACGAAGCGGGACCAGAACCGATAGCGGCAACCTTGATTCCATTAGGTTTGTCAACCTCAGGAACTGCCATCTTGCCCGATTCGCGTTCGTAGTCGGCAGCAAAACGCTCCAAGTAACCGATTGCAACGGCTTTCTTTTTGAGTTTGTCAACGTAGAAGCACTTAGCCTCGCACTGTTTTTCCTGAGGACAAACGCGTCCGCAAACAGCAGGAAGGGTGCTTGTTTCTTTTATAGTAGCGGCAGCGCCGAGATAGTCTTTGCCTTCAATTTTTTTAATAAATTTAGGAATGTTAACGCCTACGGGACAGCCAGTTACGCATTGTGGATTAGCGCAGTCCAAGCAGCGGCGGCTCTCTTGTAGAGCCATCTCCTCGGTAAGTCCGAGGTTAACCTCCTTGTTGTTGCTACGGCGTTCAACAGCGTCTTGCATAGGCATTTCCACACGCTCGATATTAGTCCTGTCCTTTGCCGCCATCGATTTGCGAAGGGCTACACGCCACTCTTCTTCGCGTTCTTTTTTATAATCTGTCATTTTGTTTTCAATTTTAGTAGTTATTAATGTAAAAATCGCCGTCAATTACAAAAAACTCTTTTTTACCATAACGCTCTGAAACTAAGACGTTTTTTGGTT
>JAGCYI010000291.1 GCA_017960885.1 Bacteroidales bacterium | reverse complement strand
GACAGCACTCTATTTATCAAGCCCGAAACCATCCGCAAAGAGATACAGGAAGCCTTTTTGGATGCCGCCACCGTGCTCACTGATTTTTCTATCAAAGACACTGTAAAACTCAGCAAGTCGTACACCTATCTCTACATCACTCCGTCAGGCAAAGTAATGGCAGTAACAGCAGAAAAAAACGGTGAAATCAAATCTGAAGAGACCGACATCTCTGTCAACAATCTTAAAGAAAACACCCTTGTTCAAGGTGCCAACGGCGAAGAACTTGTTATCACCAAAAAAGGACAGGTTATGGGCAAGGACGAGTTCAACGCCACCGGTGGCAACTCTGTTTTATTAAAAGACTACCACCGCAAGAGCGACTCCCTTGCGCAGTGGCAGATAAATTTTTCACAATACGACAAACAGACCTACGCCTTCGACCAAATAGGCAGCGGCAACCACGGTATCTTTGCCACCGACGAATACTATCCCAAATCAGGCAGTTACGATTTCCGCTACAAAAGTGTAGAATGCGGCAAAAACGACAAGGTAAAAGTAGAATTTGGCTCATACCCCGAAGCCGACAGCGTGGTGTTTAAAGATAAATACGGAGTAAAACTCAAAGTAGTAGACGGCAACATCCTCACCTTCACCGGCGTATCCCAAGCCGACACCAACTACATCTACGCCTACCGTGGCGATAAAAAGATAGGAAAACTATTTTTAAATACCTATCAGCAGAAGACTTACAAAGTGGTGCTGGTGAGCGTAAACGGAGCAAAAATACAGAATGAAAACAAGTTGGAAAAGTATCTGAACGAAGTGTACAAGCAGTGCGCGGTAAGTTTTAAGGATAGCACAGACGAAATCTCCATCCCCGACCTAAAAACCTTCTCTCACGGCGGCAGCGGCATCCTCACCGTCTACAACGACGACCAGAAGAAAGTGCTGAAAGCCTACGACTCGAAAATGCAGGACAACACCTACTACCTGTTTTTCGTTGACGGGGTCACCGACAAGAAAGACGGCAGCGGCACCCTTGTCTCGGGCTATATGCCCCGCGGCTACAACTGCGGCTTCATCTACGACGGCGGCTCAGAACGCACCATAGCCCACGAGTTAGGACACGGAATCGCAGGATTGGAGCACGTGTTTGCCGATTCCAAAGCCAGTGGCAAGACAGCCAACCTGATGGACTACGCCACTGGTACAGCATTGTGGCACTTCCAATGGGATCAAATCCAAGACCCGAGCAGGGTGTGGATGAAGTGGAATAAGGATGAGAGCGAGGGAGAACTCATACAAAGACTCGCAATCGACAAATACTTTAACGTCAAACTACGGGGATGGGAAAACTGCGCGTTCCTTTCGCCAAACGGCGCGCCCATTATCATTCCAGGCGTCACCCACGTGCTGTTCAACGAGGACGGAGCGTTGTTGAATTACATAATCGACGGCACAAAGTACTACGGAGTGATAAGCCGAGAAACACAGACCTTCTACGGCTATGTCGCAGAGAAGAACACTAATCTAATAAAGAATTATGTGCTAACAGTAGAACGCAATGACATTTTATCCGATATACTTTACAAAGGAGTCAAGTTCGCATCCAACGGAGTATCGGTAGTGAGCGTCTACAAAGAGATGTATTCCGACAAATACCTTGACTGTGTGAACCTTGCTATGTGGAAAAACGCCCAAGTTTACAGCACATACTTAGGCAGGGCAAATTCGAGAGGCATCCCTCCTCAGGCATTCATCACTCACCTGAGCGGCAACGGCTGTGTGGACTTGAGCAATCCTAACCTTATTGGTGGCATCGGAACCGACATTTATATCAATTTGGTAAAGAAAATAAACGGCTCAAAGAAGGAAGAGTTGTTAGAGTTTTGCAACTATTTCAGCGAAATCACACAAAATAAACGTTTTGCATTCTACAACGAAGAGTTGAAAGACGAACTACAGACGGGCGCATTCACACAGGCCACCATCAAGTATTTTATTAACAACAACATATACAGCAAAGCCATTTTTGAGGAACACTTCCCCACAAAATTCAAATGCCGCGACTTCGACATAGTGTTCTCGTCGGAAAACCTTTGGGAAGGAGTAGACAAGGAGTACAACAAAAATACTTTTTTTGGTAAAAACAGAGAAAAATTTGAATACTCATTTAAGGACTTAATACTACGTCGTTATTATCTCAATAATGATCAAACGTTAATGGCAGCAATCTCACAGGCGGAAAGAGACGGCAAAGCCTTTCCCTTGAATATGCACGACGACTACAAGGAATATGTAAACCTGTTTGGCACGTCATCCGCCATTTTTGCCTGGAGCAGATTCGCCGCCGAAACCTCCGAGCCGATAATAAAAGCAAAAATAGCGGGTTTAATACTAGAAGCATTAGCGGCCTCAGGTGCAACTAATTACCTTAAAGACAAAGCCATTGATTTTACTCTTGCTTTTTCAATTGATTTCCTTAGTTCGTATGTAGTTAATATTTTATCTCATTACTTATTGACCGAGGATGAAAAAGAAGATGTCTTCCCTATCGTTATGGCTAAGGTATTTAAAGATAATTGGAGTGAGATGCTTATTGATGCAGCCATTGCAGGAGGCCAAGCATTGCTTCCTGCTATGAGTAATACCAAAAGACAAGTCATAAATGCCAGTGTTTACGGTGTTCAGGCTCTTGAATTAGTCAAAATATATAATACGATTAGCGGTACAGCAACATCGGATAAAGAAAAAACCACTTTTGCAGAGCAGGCTTTTAATTTCGCTGTTGGTGCAGGTATGTCATTTGTTTCGGAAAAGATATCGAAAAAAATTTCAATTGATAAGTTTAAGAAGAAACCTTTTGTCGCTGTTTTTAGACAGACGCTTAAGAATATGAAAATGACAGATGATAATATTGCCACTTTGATTTATCAAACAGCGAAAGCATGCGATCATCCTATTTTTAAGGACTTGACCGAGGTTGATGAAAAAATTATAAAACGGTTGCTCAAAACTGATGACGGAACAAAATTATTAGATCTTGCTTGTCGAAATAACATTTCCAATGCACAAACCATAAATTTGTTATCTTACTGTAAAAGCAAATTTGATGTAGGTATCAGAAATGTAGATTTGAAAATAGATTCAAAAATGTTAGGTCATCTTGATTACATTGCTAATAATCTAGACGAAGAAGGCTGCCGATTGGTCAATAATATTTTGAATCTATCTAATCCTGAAAAAGTTTTACCAGATTTGGCTGAAACTTTACGCTTGTTTGAACATGAAGGAATAAAAAAGGAATGGATTAGGCAATATTATAATTATATAAAACAGGAATCCATAGTAATTCATTATAAAGGGCAAGCCTATAAATATAATATGCCCAAAACTATTGGAGAAATGAAAACTACTTTTACAGATATAAAAGTATCATCTAAAATGGACTTTATTGAGTTTCACGCTGTTGATAAAAATGGAAATCCTTGTTGGTGTTTTTATCTTCAATCCAAGGATCTATATTTTGTTCCAATAAAAGATGAAGTCTCAAAATGTTATAAATGGATAGAAGTTGGAGAAGGGTTGCTATCAAATTATTTAAGAAGCGATCATTTCAAAATTAAAGTAGGAATTAAGAAAGCAAATACGAAAAATGAAAATTAAAAAGTTTGATTATGAACAGGCATTATTGCTGTTAGGGTTGGTTATTCTTCTTTTGGTCTTGGTTAATATATTTATTTTAGACCATTGTAATCCTAATTATATAATTTATTATTGGATTATAGTTGGTATTATTGCTGTTGTTTGGATAATATTTCCTTTTATTAGTATTGATCCAACATTTAATTGGAAAGATCACTATCTAGTGTTCTTACCAGGTGTGATCGTGATTGTTTTAGCACTTTTGAGTATTTCTCGTGCATTTTATCATTATCACGGAGTATCAATAATTAGGGCAGCAGAAATAGATGAAATATATACCAGGTATCTTCGTGGAAGTTTGACAACCATAGAAATGGCAAATGTTCATTATCTTGAAAAGGGTAATGTGAAACACGATGTGGTTCAATATTACAATTATTATGGGAAATCAAAAGCATTTGTTCGTGTCTATTTTGATTGCAAGATATTAGATTCAAAATTATATGGTAACCGTTCCAATTATTCCAAAATTCACGACTTCGCATTCCTCGATGACACTACATTCTACACCTACCACGATTTTTCTTTAATCAAGCCAGATTTGGTATACTATCAAGTAGGTTACAATGTTCTCTACAATGCAGTTTGCGATACATCAGCCATCGCCGACAGCACAGTGTTGCTTTCTTTTACAGATGTCCTTGGCAAAGACCAAACGGTTAAATACAGCGTCAAAGGCTATCCTTCAATCCCCGACACCTTCCTCGTCTACCGCAACATCAACGAAAAATTAGACACCAAATGGCACGTCAGCGCCCCCGAGGTCAACACCCCCGAGAACCGCGCCAAAATCTCCGACTACGGCTACATATTCCATTACGACGTATACAGCAAACAAGAAATCGAATCCCAATGTCCACGAATAAAAGAATATGTGGAGCAATACAAGAAACGAATGTCAGACAACAACACAAACTCAACCGAATCAACCGCCCAAGAGCCAGAGTAAGTTCTTGACTTTACAAGACCGCATAATAAAGCACATTCGCTTGTATTCATTTTTATTCGTTTAGATTTTTGTTTAAAGAAAAAAAACACTGCCGCCCGGCTGTGTCGCCCAAAAATTTCCATTCCCGTTTCTTGGAGAATACAAATTATAATTCTAAATTTGCGGTGGAATAAAAACGCAACACTATGCCCAAGTACTTAGACCCGAAAGCAGATTTAACCTTTAAAAAGGTGTTTGGAGAGTATCCGGAACTTACAATAAGTTTCCTCAATGCTCTTTTGCCGCTCAAAGACGACGAGAAGATAACATCTGTATCTTATCT
>JAGCYI010000290.1 GCA_017960885.1 Bacteroidales bacterium | reverse complement strand
TTTTGCACATACTGCTTGGTGTCCTGATAATGGGCGTAATCGATAAAACTATTGATATACCGGCTTTTATCAAACGGCATACGGTCGAGACGCGATTGAAAAACGAGTTTTTCGCCGTCGTAAAGTGCAATTTCTACCAAACCGCAAGGACGTCCGCCAACAGAGAAAAAGTCATTTGCATTGATACCCAAGCCGATATGTCCAAAAGCCTTGACTGTACGTCCCGAAATCTGTTTCATAGAGTAATATTTGTCGGCACACTCACCGTCTACCTGCGAATCGTTTTCAAGAATGTAAATCTTTACGCCATAGATAGTTGGCGGATTAATATCGTCGATAGGCTGAATAAAAGCCAAAGGATTGAGAGCGTCTTCGGTTTCGTTTTCGCGCACCTCAAAATGCAAGTGAGGACCGCCCGAGCCGCCAGTGTTGCCCGAATACGCCACCACCTCGCCGCGTTTTACCTTGATTTGGTCTTTTTCGGGGTAATAGTCCACCTCAAACGACTGATTTTTATACTGTTGAGCCGAAATCACCTTGTCGATTTTTGGAGCATATCCGCTGAGATGTCCGTAGAGAGTGGTGTAACCGTCGTAATGCGTTATATATAAGGCGTGTCCGTAGCCAAACGGCGACACTCTGATGCGCGACACATACCCGTCGGCGGCGGATTTCACATCCAACCCTATTTCGCCCGTGGTAGTGATGTCCAACCCTGCGTGAAAATGGTTAGGTCTGAGTTCGCAAAACGACGCGCTCATAATCATAGGAATATCCATAGGATAGCGGTAAAGATTGTTTTGAGCCGCAAGCGACAAAGGCAGAAGAATTGATAAAATCAAAAATCTGAGTTTCATTATACGTTGTAATTTTGTTCGGGGCAAAAGTAGATAGATTTTTACGGTTTACAAAATCTTATCTATCCAATACTTATGGTATTGTTTTAGAGTTTTCACATCTACCTTAGGCAAAACATCCTTGTGTTTCAGCACGCCATTTGGTATGGTGTTCTGATGTGCATTTGTTCCATATCCTTGATTGATGGATATTTCCCGTTCTTTTCCATTTGGTCTATCATCCTATCGGCACGTTTGATAAGGAACGACGACAACACGCTCTTTAACTCGTTCATCTCTGAGGATGTGAGTTTTAGCGAAAACATATCGAGAAGTTCCATCTGCGCCTCGGTAATTTTTCCGTCAGGAAAAACGCTTTTTATATCTTTTGTAAGTTCCATAACTCTGACATATTTACGTTTTACAACGCAAAAATAAGGCAAAGAATTGTAAAATGCAATTATTAATGCGAGAATTTCCCCTCATCAATCCAACCTCTCAAACACGAAATCAGCCTGATGGCAATTGGCTTTTTGGTAGTCGAAGCCATAGAGCCGCATATACGCCTCGCGGACTTCTTTCGCACCGTTGTAAAACGGATTCGACGTGTGCATAGCGCAAGTAACAATCACACTCTGCGACGGAGTGAGCACCAATCCGTTGCGTCGGATAATGGCTTTCGGAGTAATTTTGTAGACTTTTGACATAATGATTCGATTTTTTCACAAATATAAAAAACTCACTGCGAAAATGGATACTATTTTATGTTTTTTATTAAGGCTTGTTCACTGTCAACCATACCGTCACAAAAATCCTCATATTGAGTCTTTTGCGAAATCTTAAAACCTTGAATCTTGATTTCTTCACCTCTAATAAGATCAATCTGCTTTTCTTCAACTTCGTCTTTACCAAAAGGATAAACCAAATAGGCTTTTTTGGAAGGTAGGATATGTAAGTATGTGATTAGTTGATTTAAATCATCCCTGTCAAGATGCTTTTTAATTTCCATTCTTTTGTATTTTGCATCAATAATACAATTATCATCAGGATTTTGATTCCTTTTATAATAATCAGGATAGCGAGGGTATTTATATTCCTTATCGACATAAATCGCACCTTTGTTTAATCTGTTTAGAGGGTGCGTAAAACCTTGCGATTTTAAAATCGTTGCAAGATATTCTTCCCAAAGCCACGCACAATCAAATAAAAGTCCATAAACTTTGTTTGCTCCTCTTCCATAACTGAGTTTTTTGTGGTTCAAAATAGCCATACAAAGTTTTTGCAATGGACGGTATTCTGAATAATATGGATGGTTAACCGGTTTTAGATTCTTGTTGATAACAGATTGTCGTTGTTGGACTGCATACGAATGGGTTACCTCTATTATTTGTCTTACAGCAGATTGGATATCAGAACTTCCCGTCAAAATACTTTTACCGTATTTTTTGGATTTGATATACTCAATGGTGTGCCTGATAAGTTGTATCATCGGATTGTCATAACTACATTCCCGACTTGTATATGCTATCTTACCCATAAAGGGGATGTTCAGTTTGATATGTCTGTCAACATTGATGACCCCTTTAACCCTAGAATCATTCCGTTCAAATTTTTGATACGTTTTGAACACTCCCTGTTTCAACGATTTGTTCAGATAATAAGGGAACATTAATGGAAGAACATCAAACACGTTTTCGGTGTTGGTTGTGTGCGGCAAATCAAACACATTTGGCAGGAAGACTTTTTGAACCATATATTGCAAGAAATAATCTTGTTCACCTGTTTGAAATCTGCTGTTAATTGTCAACTGAGTATCTTTGTAGCCGATAAAGCCAGCAATATTACCTGTTGATATTTCGGCATTGTCAACCCCTCCTGACATTCTCAAAATGCAATCCTCCTCGATTTTGTCAGGATTATAATGCAAAGAATGTGGAAATATCAATAAATGAGGATTTTCGTTTACAAGCGTTTCTATTGAACGATTGGCAATATTGCGTAGATTGTCGAAATCACCTTTATCACTACCGTCCAACTCTGAAAATTTTATGCCGCGACAATTATCCGCTATGGTTAATTCACCCATTTATTGATTTATTTTATCGTCATTAAATGCAGTTTCTAATTGTATCAATTTCTGATTTGCTTCTTCCATCCCTCGAAGATACTCTTTAAGTAAACCTCTCAGATGGAAACGCCAAAGATTATTAAAATCATATTGAATATTCCCTCTTGTATCTTGGATTATATATTTCACAATTTTCAAGAAATACGCTGCACCAATATGATATGAAGAAGACAACCCCTCAATACCACTCTCATCATCGTTCTCTTCATCTTTTGCCTCGTACCAAATCTTGTTATTGAGATTATCCATTCGATTTTTAATCTTTTGGAGATTACTTTCGTCAGGTTTCAAAGACTTACCATTTGTATCTATACCCCAAGCATTAACTCTATCTAATATTGATTGAGATTCTTTCGCAGTGATTTCAACAAACGTAAACCTGCGACGGAATGCAAAATCCATACTTTCGACACTGCGATCAATGTCGTTCATTGTACCAATTAAATAGACATTTTTTGGTACAAAGAAACCATCTTTGAAACCTTCTTTTTCAGCGTCTTCTATTAGATTTTGGTATTGTGTTTCTACAACTCTTTCGTTTCCTCTATATCCCGGGTCAATAGAAAAAAACAATTCGCCAAAAATCTTACTAATCTCGCCACGGTTGATTTCGTCGATTATGAAGACAAATGTTTTTTTATCGTTATCTAATGCAGTTTTACATAAATCTTTGAATACACCATTTTTATGGTTGAAACCAATAATCCCGTTTTTGTCAGGTTTCGTCGGTCGCAATCCCTCAACGAAATCTGTATAATCGTAGGAAGGATGGAATTGAACAAACTTGACTTGATCTTTCTTATCGGCTTCCGACAATGATGATACACCTTGTTTTTTGACAATTAATTTCTCGGCTATTTCCCAAGCCAAAAATGTTTTCCCTGTACCCGGTGCACCGTGTAAAATTATGTTGTAGTTTTCTTCTAAAAGTTGTACATATTCTTCCATTTTTAATCTGTGTTTTATAAAACCATATAGTTTATAAAGTTGCTTAACGCTCCTTTCAATACATTGATGCAAATTGCCATTTATTTGGACACAACAATCATTTGTTAAGTGGCAACCAAAGCCTTTTTCCCACGGAAACACTTCAAGGATATCAAGTTGTTCATTGTCAAATAGATGCTTGTACTTATCAACCCCCTTTTGTGTTTCATAATGGAACTCGGCATAAATACAACCTGCTTGATGAGGAGATTTGTCATCCCAACATATTTCAAAATGGCCATCTTCTGTGTTATACGTTTTATCTAACAAAGAAATCCACACAAAATCTTTGCAAGATTTTTTTCCCACACACAAGACTCCATCACTTGACACTTGCTGCTCAATTAGTCTATTTATCACACTCTTCATTTCAAATTAACCTCAGTACTACCTTTTGCAACTCCATTTTTATATACTCTGACATCACAACTATTTTTGTCAAAGTCAACTATACTATAAACAGAAACTGTATCAGAGTTTTTGGCATATAGCATTTTGCAAACGCCTGTTTTTGAAAACTCTGCAAGGTCAAGGGTAACGACATTATGCGTCTTAGAATCAGAAAAGCAAGGAATTATTAATGCATCAATTTTTTTCTGCAATGCCGTTATGGTCGAATCCTGACAGGATATTGTCAATGAATCTGAATAATTTTTCGCCACGATGTCCGAATACTCCTTTTTCAGCGAGTTTTTTGATGAACACAAAACGAATATCACGATTAGAAAAATCAGATTCAGAGCGCAACTCGCCAATAACGGAATGGACAGTTTCTTCGAGTTTGTCGATTTCGCTTTTTTTTTATCTGTAATAGGTGCATAATCTGCCCTTCTGTTGGCAACTACCTTAACTTTTCCTTCAAATTCTTGTCCTTCTTGTGATGACAAAAAGAAACCTCGATTGGGAGAAGTCTTTTCATTAACACTTTGTACTGTTTCTTCATCTGCATACGAATCAGTATATACAAAAATCGTTTTCCCATTGTATTTGTCAGCCAACAACAATCGGGAAAGAAATTCTTTGACAGATTTGTCGTTGTATTTCTTTACTACCACAACACCATTTTCACTCTTTTGAGGAGGATAATCGGATTCAACAATTTCGGGCAATTCAGCAAAAATGTTGTTCAATTTTTGCTTAACGGCTTGGTCTGTTTCATCTGTATGACGTTGTTTATCAAGCGGATTAATAAACTCAGCGGGGAACTCACTATTGAAAAGCGATGATATTTCTTTCTTTGCTTGATCCTTTGTCAGGAAAAAGAAAATCAGTTTGAGGAATGCTCGATAATCATCATTACCAATTTCACCACTGCCTTCCAAAGCAAAGTATATTTGTCTACCCGGATTACCTACGTTGTCTCGACGGTTAGAATTGATTTTGTCGAAAAAAATAGACCATTTACCGTCTTCTATCTCTATGTACACGCCATTGCTTTCATCATTGTAGAAATCCTTATAATTTTCCCACCACGAGCCAAATTTATCCACATTAAACGTGTCATAATCAAGGCTGAACGACCGTGTCATAATTTTTATATTCTCTATCATAATATCAAAATTTTTCTCGGATTATAGTATGATAATCATAACCGTCAAAGTGGTTTTTACTCTTTAATCTGTCTAAGGCAGATTCTAATTCAGGACGCTTGATGTCAATGAGTTTAAGAAGGTTATTGATTTTTTTACTCTTGGCGTTGCGACCTGTAAAGATATTAATAAACCCTTTGTCGTATTTCATAAACTTATAGTTGATTTGACGAATTTGACTGATGTATCCAAAACGGATAATGTCTTCAATAGTAGAAAAAATATCATCAGTCAAATCATTAATACCGTTAATGATACGCTTTTTCTGACCAGTTGCTTCAAACACAGAATCGGTAACAAGATATTTGCCATTAGCATCTTCGTTGACGCTACATTCATTTTTTTTGAGACGGAAACTGCCAACGGTTTCCACCGGTGTATAGTGAATAGACACATTATTATGAGTATAAAAAAGGTTTGAGACTTCCGAATACCAATCAAGAAAAGCCTTGAAACATTTTTCGGACTCACCACCAGTTTTGTCTTGCGAAAAATACGACTCACATTTTGTTAGCACAAAATGCAAAGAGTATTTTTTCTCGATGTCGCGTGCAAAATATTGTTGTAAATTGGATTTTATAGATTCCAATTGTATTGTGTTGGAATATGCGCCACGTAATTCGCCGTCGTCACCCACACTCATCATCTTGATAGTGTCAATTGGAATAATAACAATCTGACTTTGTTGAAGATGGTTAACAAACTTTTTGTATTCGGGACTGCAATCTTCATATAATTCAGAATCCAAATTTACGAAATGGTGAAATCCTCCCGGCGTATCCTGTATTAAAACGTGAAGCGCAAGTTTCTGTTTTTCAGAAAGTCTGAACTCTATGTCAAAATCAAAAGTCTGTACCGATGACGTTCCTCTACCCATATTCAGGTTCGTTTCAAACCCCTCTTCGTGTCGGCATAACGAATCAATATTGTCGTGGACTCTTTTATACTTATTCTGACTACTCAAAGGTATAAAAATAGACAAAGTGTCATCAGTAGAGAACTGAGATGACAAATATTTCGTCAATGTTTCTATCAACGTGGTTTTGCCAGCACCAGAATGACCTAAGATACTAATTTTCAATGGTTCGGGTATAACATAAATCTCATATCCGTTTCTTTCCTTAGGCTTTCCGATAAATTCCGCAACAATCTCGTCAAGTTTTATTTCTGTTTCGGTTTTCATTTCAAAAGAATAATAAGGCAGCCCCGCTGCTAACGGAGCGTGCCGTTAATTACTTACAAATTCTGAAAATATTTATTGTCTTCTTTCTCTTGAATTGAAGGTAACAAACTCTCAAATTTGTTTTTGAGTTGTTCTAATTGCACAAGAAATGCGTTGATTTCCACCAAATTTTCTTTGGCATCAGCAATACGTCCTGTAATTTTGCCAATGAGCCATTTGAAAGGATTAGACGGATTGGCTTCCGCTTCTTTTTCCGCTTTGGTCTTTTCGGTATCAGATTTAACTTGATAAAGCAATGCTTTAATCTGCCCTGCCGCAAAATTCAATATGCCATCCATCAGGTATTTTGCACCGCCTATCTTGCGAACATTATTAGTAATCTTGTATTGTGTGTCAAGATACCAATTACCATTGCCATCCTGTTCCCAATCAGAAACAATCAATTTAATCGGTCCGATTGTTTCTACGGGTACGTAATGTATTTGTGCGCTAGGATAGTTGTCGTGTATGTTTTGGACAATATCTTTGAAATTATTATCAAAACGCTCCTTGCACTTGGCTGCCAACGATTCTGTCTTATCCTGTGAAAAATATGTTTCACACTTTGACAGTATAAAACAAACATTTGCAGGTCTACCTTCGGATTTACAAGACGAAGTCCACTGATTTACTAATTCCTGAATATATGTTGTCTGCAATTTACTTGAAGACAACCCCTCTTCATTGTTAGTTTTGGCTGTCATCAAAACAGGTGCCTCGATAGGAATCCAAAGAAAATGGCTCAATTTCAAATGCTCTACAAAATCCTTGTGATTATCCGGGTCGGTGATCCAACCACCAGGGATGTCCATAAAAGAGAGAATCTGACTTACCCTCTGTCCGTTTTTTTCAAACGAGAGTTCAAACTCAAATTTTTTAGATGCTTGTGTAGCATTAAGACCTGATTGGAATTTAAGACTTCCTGCTTTGAGTTTGTCATTTACCTCTTGATTAAACTTGTTAAGTATCAAACGGTCATTTTGATTGCAAGGTCTTATTGAAAAACTGTCATCGCGGTTGAATTTAGATTTCATAAACTCGTAAACTGTTGACAACAACGATGTTTTGCCCGCTCCCGAAGGGGCTACCATTGCGATGTGAATTGGCGGGAGTTTATATTCGTTTACTTCCATATTTAAAATATTTAGAAGGTTATTTTGCTAATGTTGTTTAATAATTCATCAAGTTCAAGATATTTCTTTATCTCGGCATATTCTTCGGGGAAAATTTCATCCTTGAACAATTGTACAAATGTCCAATAAGACTCTGTGGCTACATCTTCGTTGTCTTCTTCATCCTCGCTCTTATTGGTTAAGAACAATTTGAATTGCTGATAAACACAAAGGAGATAAGCGCTAAAACAATCAAATTCTTTCAAGGCAGATGACATTTCAGCATTAGTCTGTTTCGACAAAGTATTAAGTTTGTCAGCCAATTCATTTTCATCTGCGACAGTTTTTCTTGCTTCAACGCTTTTAGATGCCAACATATCCCACCCAATTTTATTCTTTACCAGATAAGGATACAGATTCTGTTTGAATGAATATTGTATTTGTTTCAAATAACTGAATACTTGATACAATACTTCATCTTTGTATTGTTCGCCCTTGGCGACTATTTTCGACAGAATGTTATTAATGATAGTTTCGGATTTTTCTTCAAGCGAAGGAATGAAATCACCTGTATTGGTTTTGAAAACAGTTAGAATATCCATTTTCATTTTTTCCAATTCTGTCTGATAATAATTGTCAAGTTGGTTGTAAGACACTAACAACTCGTTCCAAATTCTTGACAATTCAGGCTGATTGAGTTTATTGACATCTTCTTGCGCCGCAATTTCACCTTTATAATATTCTTTTAACTCATCGTAATTTTTGAAATTCCTACGGAACAAATTTTGATCAATAAATTGTTTGTTGTCTCTATTTATTTGATTGATAACTTCCAAAATTGGTTTTTCGGCGTTTTCATTAAGGGCTTCATAATCTTTAACCTTTTTGGTCAGATAAACAGCAATTTCCTTACGTAATTTAACTGCTTTTTTCCTATCCTCGTGACTCTCTGCAATTTTGTCACCACCTTTCTGTGCAGTGAACTTTTTGAGTTCGGATATCAAAGAGTTGACACTGTCCATAACAGGTTTAATCAATGCAATTTTATTGTATTCAATAATATCGCCGTCTATTTCGCTAAGGGTATTAGCCATATTGTTAACAACCTTAGTAACATAATCTTTGACTGCGGCTGAATTCAAAGCGTTGACCTTCTCGCTGCGATATTTATATTTACCATTCTGACAAATAACCTCGTCAATCTGTTTTATTGTAAGATTTACTGAATTATCTTTCAGAGAACCAAGGTCTTCATCGACATTTACAAGGATATTCAAAAAGTTTTCACGTTTATTAATGCCCGCTTGAACACCATTTATTTTGTCAAAAGACTCTCGTTCTTCCCACTGTATGCCTGATTTGGTTTGTGTGGGGCGATAAATCAAAATAACATTATCCACGTCATTCTCCAAACCTTCAACCATTTGTTTGTCAACGCTTGGATTTTCGCCGAAGCCGGGCAAATCTATCAACCCTAATTTTATGTTGGCAGGTTCGACATTGAATGGACAGTATATTTTAACAAGTTTTACGGCAGGATAAATCCGGTCTGTAATGCTGTCGTTGGAATAAGCCACATACTTTCTCAGTTGAGAGAAGTCGGTTATAGTAATAGAACTTGAATTAAGACAATCTTTGAATGAATTAAAAGCCTCTTTTATACCTTTTATTCTGTCAAAATTGTATTTACTCTTAGCATCAGAAGAAAGATTGGACTCTATCTCGCTCAAATCAAGATTTTCAAATTGTGATAGAGTGTTTACACGTTTACCCAATTGTTCAAGATACTCATTTATATGCGCAATAAACTCTGAGGTAGTTCTGAAAAAGACTATTGCCTCTTTTTTAGGAGAATTATAAATTTCAGAATGGGCGGCAGTAGTCGGATTGCCGTAATTCTCGCTGTCCTTGTCGGCCTTTGGAATCTCGCTATCGGTAAGTCCCGATATGGCTTGTAGCAAAGTGGATTTTCCTGCGTGCGTAACACCAGCCACGCCAAGATTCACAGTTTGACGTTCAAAGCGTTTTTGAAGGTAAGTAGTTTTCTCCTTTACCTTCATAATACTGTTCTCGATTTCGTTAATCTTTGAGAAATAGAGGTTTTTACTATCCTCAAATTCAGGATAAACATTCTCTGAAAGTTTATCTTTCAGTTCGGTAAACGAGTCTGTCAGATGGTTTAATACCGACAACTGCTTTTTACATTCTTCTAAGCCAGTCTTCCGTTTACTCAAAATCTTTTCAATTTTTTCTTGTAATTCTGACATATTGTTAAATTTTAGTTGTTAAAAAAATTAGTATCACAAATATCAAAACCACACTGTGCCATATCACGGCACAGTGTCGAAAAAATTTATCAAAAACTATCGGAAGGGATTTTTTAGAAAAAAAGAAGCGCGGTAGCACTTGATGTTACACCTTTAAATACTTAGGTCGTAGGAAACCTTTATAGCGAAGATATAACAACTGCACACCACGCCCATATATGATATGAGCCGGTTGCCGTGCTGCTCTCCCGCTATATTCGAATTTCCTACGTTCAAGTATTTAAGAGAGTCAGCACAACTTCCGAATAATTCTTCAAAATTATTCTCGGCTATGGGTGTGCGTTGCGCACAACCCAATCACTATTTTTTACATTGGTAAATTTACGGATTGTATTAGTCAATGTCAAGTTTTTGAGGAGTTTTTTTTGAAAATTTTTAGAATATAGTGATAATGAACAATATAAATTGAAAAAATAGAAAAAAACACCACACATTCCGCTTAATAATCTGTCTATTATGATTATTTATTTTTTTTCCTTACCTTTGCGCCCACAAATTTTAAAACACCTTAATAGTAATGCTCAGCGTAGACAACCTTGCAGTGGAGTTCGGCGGAACAACTCTGTTTCAGAATATCTCTTTTCAAATCAACGACAAAGACCGCATTGCCCTTATGGGTAAAAACGGCGCAGGCAAAAGCACTCTGCTTAAAGTGATTGCCGGCGAACGTACCCCTACCCGTGGCGCTGTTACCAAACCTAAGGATTGCGTGGTGGCGTATCTTCCACAACACCTTATGACTGAGGATGGTAGAACCGTTTTTGAGGAGGCTTCGCTCGCGTTTCAACATCTCAAAGATACCGAAAACGAGATTGAACGTATCAACAAAGAACTCGAAACCCGCACCGATTACGAGTCGGAAGAATATATGGCTCTTATTGAACAGGTTAGCGCACTGAGCGAAAAGTTCTACGCCATTGATATGACCAATTTTGAGGAGGATATCGAAAAAACTCTTATGGGATTGGGCTTTGAACGTTCTGATTTTCAGCGTCAAACTTCGGAATTTTCGGGCGGATGGCGTATGCGTATCGAACTTGCCAAACTGCTTTTGAAAAATCCCGATGTGTTGCTTCTCGACGAGCCCACCAACCACTTAGATATCGAATCTATTCAATGGTTGGAAGATTTTATCAAGCAGAGTTCCAAATCGGTGGTGCTCATCAGTCACGACAAACGTTTTGTAGACTCTATCACCAACCGCACCATCGAAATCACTATGGGCAGAATTTACGACTACAAAGCCACTTATTCTCACTATCTTGAACTTCGCAAAGAACGTCGCGCTCAACAACAAAAACAGTACGAGGAGCAACAAAAGATGATTCAAGAAACCAAGGACTTTATAGAGCGTTTCAAGGGTACATATTCCAAAACTCTTCAAGTGCAGAGCCGCGTAAAAATGCTCGAAAAACTTGTGCTTATTGAGGTTGACGAGGAGGATAATTCGCGTTTAAAACTGCGGTTTCCGCCATCGGTGCGTTCGGGACAATATCCTGTTATTGCCGAGGGAGTGTCAAAAAGTTACGACAGATTGATTTTCGGCAATGCATCGTTTACCATAGAACGTGGCGAAAAAGTTGCCTTTGTGGGTCGCAACGGTGAGGGCAAATCCACTATGGTTAAGTGCATTATGAAAGAAATTCCGTTTGAGGGCAAACTTCAACTCGGTCACAATATTCAGATAGGATATTTTGCGCAAAATTCGGCATCGCTATTAGACGAAAACCTCACTGTTTTTCAAACCATCGACGACATTGCCAAGGGCGACATCCGCACCAAAATCAAGGATATGCTCGGCGCGTTTATGTTTTCGGGCGAAAACATCGACAAAAAGGT
>JAGCYI010000289.1 GCA_017960885.1 Bacteroidales bacterium | reverse complement strand
TCATAGTTTGATTTTGATAATTCGTACTCTGCCAAATGGTCTTGTTGCAAATCACCAAGGTTGTTGTATGTGCTTGCCAAATCGTTTTGATATTCAGGATTGTCTTTCGGCAATTGTTCTTGGATTGCTATTGCTTTTTCATAGTTTGATTTTGATAATTCGTACTCTGCCAAATGGTCTTGTTGCAAATCACCAAGGTTGTTGTATGTGCTTGCCAAATCGTTTTGATATTCAGGATTGTCTTTCGGCAATTGTTCACGGATTGCTATTGCTTTTTCATAGTTTGCTTTGGCAAATATATATTTATAAAATTTTACTTCTGAAAAAAAAGCTAACGTATCGTAATCATCAGCTAATGAATTCTTGTATTCATTTGTTTTCGGCAGATTATGTCTGATTTCAAAAATTTTGTCGAAAATGGAAACCACATCTTCAAACTTAGATTGTTCTGATGCATATTGACTATACACCAAGGCTAAAGCGTGTTGATATTTTTCAGCATCTTTGGGCATTTTCTCCAATATCTCTATGGCTTTTTCAAGGTTGGTTTTTGAAAGAATGGATTGATCACTTGGTATATATGAATGTGCAATTATTAATTTATCATATAATGAATTGTTGTCTTTATCTCTTTTAATATGTTCTTCAATGTCTCGAATGTTTTTTGACAATAACCTAATGGCATGGTCACGCTTCCACGAAATCGACAGTTTGCGACCAACGTTATTAACAAGAGAATAGCCCAAGTAAGAATTATTTGCCGCAATGTCATACTCGCACAGACTATTTGTGATGCTATCAACAAAAGGGACGAACTTATAGTAGCCGTACTCGATTATCCTATCAATATTCCACAAATATTCATCGTAATCTTCATTATCAATATCAATCTGTTCGCGCAAAGAATCCGCCAACAAGCCGTGGAGTTTGTATGAAAGGGTATCTTCGTTGTTAGTAGTTAAGATTGAACGTTTAGACAATGATGTGAGGGTATTTATCAATTCGTCTTCTGATTCAAAAACGTCTTTCAGCAAATCGGCAATTACATCGTATTCAATGTATTCTGATTGCCACAATACGAAATGGCGGAGTAGTTTTTGTTCGTTTTCCTCCAAATTGTCATAGACAATAAGATTTTTCAAGAATGTATTTACATTCTCGTCGTGCCGCTGTGCAGCCGACATCCCCTGCATTTCTTGTTCCCCAAGCGATCCATAGAGAATCTTTTTGATCCCGTCCAAGGTTACAGTCTTGGGGTAACCATTCAGATACCAGCCAAGCTGCTCAGCCAAAAGCGGATTGTAGTATATCACTTTGAAAAGCCCTGCAAAGTCGCCAAAATCATTGTACCGAGCTCCTGCCTTTTCCAAAAACAATTGTTTCAAAAAGTCAAAATCCTCCTTGTCGTTGAGGTTGTGCGTTTTTATTCTGTTGCGAGTGTCAACACTTTCACGCGAAAGTATCAAGATTTTCCATCCTGCGAGATATGCGGTGTTTTTCAGAATCTCGTTGATATATTCGACGGTTTTGTCCTTGTCGGCTGTTTCGTTGATGTCTAAGACAAGGAGATTCGGTTTTTCAGATTTGTAGTTTTCTTGCAAAAACGTTATGATTTCCGTATATTCATCTTCTTCAAACTCCAATTTCAACGTCCTGTTCAGTTGGTCAACCATATCATTTTTAACATTGTTGTTGACCACAACGAAAGCGATTTCGTTGAAATCGTCTTTGTGCCTGTTTAAGCATAAGTACGCGAGCGATGATTTCCCGCTGCCACCTACGCCGACAAGGTTAACGATTCTATTTTTTGAAATCAAATTGAAAAGGTTTTCTTCCTCGGTGTCGCGGGACATAAGTCCATCAGGGACGGAAAAGGGGAAATGCGGGGCGAAAGTAGATATTTGTGTCGGTGTCTCTTTCCGCTCTTCATTTTCAACTTTTGTAACGTGTTCTTTGAGTTGTTCAATAATTATTTGGTAATCGTATTCCCGTAGCGATTCCAAATCAGGAATGTTGTATTCTGTGATATAATTACGTAGTGTTTCCAAATCTTTTATATACCCGTCATTTTCGAGGCATTTCCTTTCTTTAGGCTCAATATTAGACATCACTTCTCTATCCGAGATGTCTTGCAGACGTCCTTCAAAGAATTTTTTAAACGAATTGTAGCGAAATTCTTGTTTGAGTTTTGTCCCTGGCAATACGATGGGGAATACGCGTTTTGTAATGTTTCCTGTTTTGCAGATGCAATGCCATTCGTACATACAGTTAAGCGATTTGATATATTTGTCGCTTATTACAACAATTATCGCCTTGCCTCTGCCAATCTCTTCTTCTGCATCTATAATATTATAGCGGTATGGGCAAAGGCTATTTTCTCCTTTGGCTTTGTCGCGCTTAAAGAAGATACCATTGTTTTCCATCAACACACATAACTTGTTGACGTCAATTTCAAGATCCTCGCCCCAAGCGTAGGATATATATACAGGATTATCTTTGTTTATATATGCCATCTTTTGTCTGTGTTTTCTACTTTACAAATATAACTATTTTCTTTTCTCGGCGAAACGATTACGCTGATTTTGTGCCGTTGGCAAAAATTTTTTTCAAGTCTATGCAAAAAATGCATATATTTGCAATGTAGAACTTTAATTTTTGAAGGCAATATGGCAGATAACACACCACCCCCAATACCACCATTACCACCTAAAAACGAAGCTCAGCAGGTTATCGACCCGCTTTTTATGAATTCGGAAAGCGAAATTCTCGAGGGAATTATCACCCGCGAGTGCGAGAAGGCAGGTTTCGACACGTCGAAGCACACGCTGGCGCAGTTTGAGAAAAAGAAGATGACCGCCACTTTTATCTCAGCGCCCATCAACCTTATTATAATAGTGCTCTTCCGCACGTTCCATTATTCCGATTGGGCTGCTTTGGTGCTTATTGCTATCAACTTTATGATTTGGCGCAAGTTTCAAAAGTCAAACACCGTATCTTTCCTCAAAGCGGAGATAATGAAACGTCCGAGGGAGAAGTTCTCGGATGTGATAGCACCGCAACTGTTCGACAAGTGCACCGATAAAAAATGGATCAGGCTTATTATTTTGGCAGCCTTTACGGTGCTGATTCCTGTGGTGATGTTTCTCAATCCCCATATCTTTTACGAAGATGCCGACAACGGTGTGCACGTGCGATTCTACACCGAGGGACTTATCAACAATACTGAACTCATTATTCCCGAAACTGTTGACGGCAAACCCGTTACAGGTATCCGTGGCGACGTGTTCTGCAATACAGCGTTGGAGAATGTAACTCTGCCAAACACTATCGAAATTATCAGAGGATACGCTTTCAGCGGATGTTCCGACTTGCAGACAATCAATCTGCCCGAAAATCTCAAATCCATTGGCGGATACGCGTTTTATGAGTGCACTAAACTCGAAAAGGTGGTTTTCCCCGAATCGTTGTCATACATCGGCGGACACGCTTTTCAACTTTGTGAGAACCTAGTTATCAGTCCGTTTCCTCAAAAAATGGACTCTATCGGCGGATACGCTTTTGAGGATTGCTCAAATATTCACGAAATATTTCTGCCCGAAAATATCACCGAGATTCACGCCTTCTGCTTTCACAACACACGTGTTAAGACTCTGACAATTCCCGCCTCGGTGGAGCGCATTGGAGAACAGGCTTTTTGCAACACGCATATCGAAGAACTTGTGTTTGAAGAGGGTTCAAAACTTCAACGCATTGGCTCGCGTGCGTTTTTCGGCACCAGAATCACCGAAGTAGAAATTCCTCCTTCGGTAAAAGAGATCAGAGGTTCGGCATTCCGCAGTTGCTTTATGCTCTCCAAGGCTCTTGTGCCAAAGGATTGCAAGGTGGCAGAGAAGGCTTTTAAAGATTCCCCCACCGAAATAATAGAATATTAACTGTCAACTGTCAATTATGAATTGAAATGAAGTTTATCCATCTACTATACGTTCCCACTTTGGCTTGCGATATGGCTTGCAGGTATTGTTATCTCGAAGACAATACCAAAGACCGTATGCAGCAGTACAAGCCTTTGGAAACCTTGCAGTTTGCTATCAACAAGCTCAGGGAGGCGGATGTGATGCCTTTTAATATTTCGCTGCACGGTGGCGAGGTGTCCACGCTCTCGCCAGAGGATTTTCACGACGTTATCAAGTTTATCAACGACTATTACAAGGATAATTACGAAACTATCTCCACGGCAGGATTCCGTGTGGGACGGCCGCATATCAAGACCAACCTATATTCTATCGACCGCCATATCGACACCATCAAGCAGTATAACGTGTCGATAAGCGGAAGCCTCGACCTGCCGCTCTCGCTGCACAATCATTTCCGTGTTACCAAGGGCGGAAGAATTACTTTAGATAGAATACTGCAAAACGTTGAACTTTTGCGCGATATTCCTAACAAGAAAAAAGTATCTGCCACCATCTTTGCCGAGCATTACGCCAAGATAGATAATATTATCAACGACATAAAGTTTCTCCACAGGTCTACGTGCCTGGATATGAACGATTTCAACTTTATGATCGGGTTCGACTACAACTCCAACGGACTTCTTCATCCGCTGAGCGAGACCGACCAGGTGGAGTTTTTCAACCGCATGCACCGCGAATTCGACGGCACAGATTTAGACAAGGGCGTCAACGGTGCGTGGTTCAATGAGTTCAGTCCCGACTACTGCACCAACTGCGACATCTGCGGCGAAAAGTTCTTCCTTTTGGAGAAAAACGGCGACATATACTCCTGCGTGCGTGGTCAGGGTCACAAAGAGTTCCTTTACGGCAATATCTACCAAAACTCTGTGGAAGAAATACTTAACACGGCATCGTCGAAAATACTTACGGCACACAACAACGTGGGATTCAACTCGGAGTGCGCCGCCTGCCAGTATCTCTATCTTTGCAAGACAGGCTGCCCGTTTGTAAAGAATGTTTACCATTTCGACAAGTCATACACCTGTCTGTTGCAGAAGGAACTATACAAAAACCGCAACTACTCGCCCGACAACAACCCGTCCGACACCGCTTTCAACTATCTCTTGAAGGTTCATCCCGACCTTGCCAAGGATTTCAAGCCTGCGGTTTATCAAGAAAACTCGCTTCTGGACCTCATCAACAAGGATCCACATTTGAAATATATCTACGACCCCGATTCGTTTGTGCTCGAAGTGGGCGGAGAGCGTTATCCATTGCAGTCGCAGTTGCTAAAAAACTTCCGCGAGATTATCCAGATTTTCGAAGGTTTCGACGTGCTTATCCGTGTGCGCAAGGAGGTGCTCGAAGCCGAAAGCGACTATCCGCAAAACAACGCCCTGTTTATACAGCTTCTCAGCGGCGACTGTCACGTGTATGGCGACGAACAGCGTCTGAAACAAAAGCACGTTGCCACATTGCAGGTATACAAATATGTTTTGGAGGATTGCGAGGACGAAGGTTTTTACGTCTACAACATCACCGACTTTTTAAAGAGTTATAAAAAATACCTGTCGAAAGAGAATCCCAACAATATATTCTTTACGACCACGCATCTGCGCGACTACCATTATATTAAACAAAAAAACAACGCATACTACCACATAGCGGCTGTAAACCTGCCGTTTCAGAATGTGGAGTTTAATTATTCGGAGGGCTTAATATGATCAACAAACCGATAGAAACCTACAAGGACCTTGTCCGAGCCAAAAACACTTACGATTTTGCCAAAAAATATCCAGAAATGGACAACGGCACGCTCAACTTTATCTACGACTTTTCAGAAGCCATCGGCGCGAAGGTGGTGGGCACCAACGATAAAATTCTTTTCTATGTCAACGCCAAACTCGTTAAGACAGTGGAAATGAATATGGCAAATGTGTATGCCAATAATGTAGAAAGCTTCAATATCGCTGACGGCAGGTTTTACACCAAGTATAAGTCATCGTCGTCGTATGCTTCGGGAGTTGCCACAGGAGCCGCCGCCGCATCGTACTCATCGTATTCGAGCAGTGACGACAGTTCATACTCCTCAGGACGCAGTTCAAACAACAACAATAATAATAACACCAATAATAATAACAACACCAATAATAATTAATTCATAATGGAGCTTTCTCCGGATGGCAATTATGAATTATGCATTATGAATTATGCATTAAAAAAAAACAATTATGCAACTTTCAGATAAAAAATACCTCAAACGCCTTAAAGATTTCGGAGTTAACCTTGTAACAACCTACAAATCAGGCAGCAATATAGTTAAGAAAAACATTTTTGAGCCTTTGTCCGCCAACATTGTCAACGGCATACGCTTAGAAAAAGACTATCTGCGCGGCGGAAGTTCTGTTTTCAAACTCCACAACTTCGACCCACGCATCAAATACACCTTTATAAATCCCTCCACAGCAAGCAAATGTCCAAACTGCGGCGCGGATATCGACGCTCAGAGCGGCGAATGTCCCTACTGCGGCACGGCTTACAATATGGACTACGAGAGCAAGAGTCTCGGAGCAAAATACCATACCGACCTTGTGATGAATACCAATACCTACAAGTATATAACCGCTCTGATAGCCTTCTCGGTTGCGTTCCTTATCAGTTACATCTATATCCGCACTACTGGACGCACTTTTAATGTCTGGGATATGTCAAAGGTACTTGTAGGCACTGCGCTGTTTGGATTGGCGTTTTATTATGTGTTTTATTATTTGGATTCGTTCTTTATTCTTTTGCCAATTAAACTTTACAAAGAACGCATCAACGCCGCTCAAACTAAATTTTGGCAAGATAATGCAACGGACATCAACAAGGATGTATTTTTCACCAATCTCAACTACGAACTTCAAAAATACTATTTTGAAAATCCGCAAAACATCAATGTGCTTGATTTCGACTTTGTAGACTACACCACCATTACCCGCAACGGCGATTATGTTAGCATAGATATACTTGTGCGTGAGGTATATTACACAGCCGGCAAAATCAAATGCCGTCAAAAAAGCAAGACCATCCACCTGCAACGTGTAAAACGCGAGTATTCGCTGGAGAGCGTGGGCGGCGTGGCTCTCAAATGCAAAAACTGCGGCAGCAATATCGACGCATTCCAAACCTCGTGTCCCAACTGCTTCACACGTCAGAATTATTTGCAAGAGTGGTATATGGCGTAATAATGTGGCGCAAAGGTCAAATTGCAGGCTGAAAATAACCTTTAAACACAATTTTTTCCCTATCTTTGTTGCACAAAACTTTTTTGCTATGGATTACAAATACAAAGTCTTCATAAGTTACCGCCGTGACGACGCGGTGTTCAAAGATACTGTTTACAATATCCTCAGCGAGTATATCGACGAGGATAAGATTTTTGTTGACGCTGTGGAATTGAACAAAAGACCTAACAAGTGGTTTGAAACCATACACGACGCATTGCTTTCGTCTGAATATATTTTGATTTGTGTAAACAAAGATACTTTTAATCGCGAGTCGCAGGATAATAAAACAGATTGGTATTACAAGGAAATTGAAATCGCCCTACAAAGGCAGAAAGAGGACAATTCTGTACACATCATTCCAATAATAAATGTTCGTCCAAATTTTGACGAAACACCATTTCCTGAACTTTCTCAATTTCAAGATGTAAGTGTAAGTTACCGAACCAAAAACGAAAATACTACATTTCAAGAACGTTTATTAAAAATTGTAGGGATTGACGTAAATACAACACCGTCAATTACCTCAGCTCCTACTATTATCAATAATATTGTAATTCCACATAATCTTATCCCTAATTTCTATATGTTAAACAAACTACATAGGTCATTTTATACCTATAATTGTGTGGTAGTCAGTGGTATTGGAGGCAGCGGGAAAACGTCTTTGGCATATCAGTTCATTAAGGAAAAGAATTTTAATAATATTGCTTGGGTTACAGTTAATGGCAAAATTGAAGACGCCTTTTTGGAAAAAATGGCAGAGTTACTGTATGAAGGGGAAGAACAAGAAAGATTTATACAAAATCAAAATAAACCAGTAAAACTTGCAATAGTTAAAAACAAATTATCAAACATTAAAGGTAAAAATCTACTTGTGTTGGATGTCAACACAAACAATGAAACAATAAAACAAGAGATTAACACACAAATATATAAATATCTCCCCTCTGACAATTGGAAAACACTTGTGCTAACGCGAGCCATTGTCAAAAATAAAAAACGTTTTGCGTCTATTGAGATGGACAGAATGACGGGAGAAGAAGCCAAAGAATTGTTTTTAAACAATTACGATGGGGGTATTAAGTTTTCGGATGACCAACTCGACATAATTGTAAATGAACTTTATTACCATCCGCTCTTGATAGAGCAAACTGCAATTGCGTTTTCCAATAGCCAAGAACAAGATGCAGACGAAGTACTAAACAATATAAAAGGAAACAAGGTAAAAAACAAGCGAACAGAAGAAATATTAGGCGGTTTAGTAATCGATGACAAAGAACAGCAAGACATTTACACGTATCTTATCGACCTCTGCAATGTTAACAAGCTTTCAGAACCAGAGATAATATTTCTCGCTTGTTTTATGACCTTTCCTGACGAGAAGGCTGATTTTAAGACAATTAGTATTCTTTTACCTAATACCACAAACGCTTTTACAAGCCTAATAGAGAAGGGTGTAATTAACCGTCAAAATGACCTATTATATATCCACAAACTGATAGCAAATGTCTTGCGCGAACAAATAGATATTAAAAGCTTTAATTACTCAGACTATCTTAAAAATATTGATAAAATTTTAGAAAAAAGCGATGATTACATCGAACCTATTATAAACTATTTATGGGTTAGTTTACAAAAAATAGGATTCGCACCGACAATTATTAAAATATCAAATAGAATTTATGATTTATATATAAAATATAAAAATGACAAAAAAGACACGGATGATAAAATAATACAAACAGAATATAAAAATTCAGATCCAGTTTATATTTCGTACGCTCATAATGAAGATAAAAAAGGAAGAGAGCATATCGCAGACGTTGTTGATTACATCAAGAATATTTTTAAGGAAGAAAATATTAGATTCAAAACAGATGAAGATATTGAGGGTGGGGGCAGGATTACTGATTTTGAACAAAAAATTGGTAATAGTAAATATACAATAATTGTGTACAATGAAAAGTATTTTGGCAGCCCGCATTGTATGTTTGAATATAAACAAATAATAGAGAATAAGGAAATGAAAAAAATATTTATCAATTCGGACAAGATTAATTTGGAAGATGATGAAGTTATTGGAAGACTGTTTGTTTTATGGAGTTTAAAAGAACATCAATTCAAGAAAAAAAATCCTGTTTTCTTAACTCCAATAGAAAAACAAATAATTCTAAATGACTATTACAAAGAAGATATCGAATGTTTATATCAGGAAATTGAACCAACAAAGTATTATCACACAAATAATCAACATCAATTAAACGACGAAGACACAAAAGCCTTAGTACAAACAGTTAACAAATGGTTTACGGAAGACTCTGTGTCAAAATCGTGAGTCAATGGCACACCGTCGTCTATCGCTGTTGTCATGAAGAGAGATTGTTAATATCTCATCAAACAAAATTTCCTCATCCCCCCAAAAAAAATTATTTCCCCCATTTAATCTTTTTTCTTATCTTTGTACCGTTATGCAAAAGCCATACGTCAAACCATTATCAACAATGAAAAAAACATTTGCAATCATAATCGTCGCCGTATTGACTTTGTGCCTTGCGGGCAAGGGTCAGGCGCAGAATGTCGAGGAATCTATGGCTAAAACCGCCTGGGATTACCTCAAAACAAATGACAATGGCATTTCAACCATACTCTCCGAACTCAATGAAATAGACCCAAAGGGATGTGCCGAAGCCGTACATTTCAAATCCAACACCGCAATGGATTTCGATTATGAAATTCCGTATAGCAACAACCCCTTCGGAAGGAAAGACAGCATTTCGGTAAAATATCAGGTGCATTGCTACAAGACATCAGACCGCTCGTGGATTGCTGTCGTCGATTCAAGGCTAAATATCTATGCATTTACAACAAAAGTGAAAGAATCCACCTACGAAGGCTTTTCTATTTTAGAGTGCAAAAACGGCAAAATAATGTCTGTCCCAAAACGAGAAAAATTTTTCCCGGGTAACTTGTGCTTCATAGACGAATTGTATTCAAAATTCGTTATGAGCGACACCGAAATCAATTGTTTCAGCTATTATGCAGGACCATTGAAATTCGTTTGGAACGGCAGAAAATTTAAAACATCGTCCAAACCAACAGAAAAATGTATAGCTTATAATGGTGATTTTCACTATCTTTCACCGTTTGAGAAATGGTTTTATGAAAAAATTCTTAGAAAGTTTTGGACAGGCGCACCCGACGGATGTATAAAGAACAAAGATGGCAAAACAATCGCTAAATTTGACATAAAGGACGGAATAATAGAAGGTTACGAGCTGTTGAACCCTGCATACGGCATTGCGATGGATATAGACGAAGATGAATTTCTCCTATCAAATCCCGTTACGATAGGAAGTCCGATGTCGTTTGCGCTCGACCACTTGTTTGACGCTCCTACTACAAAAGTATTCAAGGACGGCAAATTCGTTGTCACTCAACACATTAGCCACGAAACCCTATACCGACGGCGCGATATTTACATCGAATTGACGTCAAAGAACGAAAAATCGCCGATTGAAACCATAAGGGTGTATTCTACGCCGCTTGAAGTTACACTGCAAAGCGAAATAGACGAGTCAGTACTTACCGACGACGCCAAGACCATTTTCAAGGCGTTGAATTTCAACGAAAACGATTATGGCTATTTTTTATGGGCATTTACTTTTCCAAATGGCATTAGTATCGATTTTGGAACATCAGAATTCAATCCCGATGATTGGCCACATAATAAAATATCTGTATGTGTGGAATATATGATTTACAAGGCTGACGGCAAATATTTGGTGGTGCTTTCTGAAATTAAATACCCTTTCGAAAATCTCGGCGCAAAGTTTTGGTATTACGAAAACGGCAAACTCACACCGACACAATTTGCCCTGCCATCGCCAACTTACAAAGGGGAAACAGAAAGTAGTTTGTATAGTTTCACGTACAAAGGGTTGAGTTACTCACACTACATTTCCAACAATCAGTTTGTTCATGAAGATTTCAATTGGAACGGCAGCAATTTTGTAAAAGAATAACTAAATAAATACATAACACTTAATCAACAACAAAAATGAAAAGACTTCTGACACTTTTGGCGGTTTTCCGTATGCCGGACAGGGCACAATAGTGCAATCGGGCAGCGGCGACTGGTACGGAATCATTTTCCAAGACCGTGGCGGCGTTGGCCGCGTATTGACGGCGACTTCCGCGCAAGAAACGGCTCTCAGGGCGGCGACATTGCCACGTTCTATTATAGCCTCGACGGCAACAATTGGACTAAGACCCTCGAAAATTACAAGATGATTTTCGACTACCGCAGGTTCTTCATGGGCTCCAAGTTTGCCATCTTCAATTACGCCACCAAGAAGTCGGGCGGTATGGTTGATGTGGACTTTTTTGAGTACAAGAAGGGGGATAAATAATTCCTTAACAATCCTCAATAACCTTATACCGTTTCACCGACGGGAAGAATAGCATTTTCTTTGCAAAATCAAAATCTTTTTCTTATCTTCGCACCACAAAACTTTTTTGCTATGGATTACAAATACAAAATCTTCATAAGTTACCGACGAGAAGATGCGGTGTTCAAAGATACGGTCTACTATATCCTCCGCGAGTATATCGACGAGGATAAGATTTTTGTGGACACAGTGGAATTAAACAAAAAGCCTAACAAATGGTTTGAAACCATACACGACGCATTGCTTTCGTCAGAATATATTTTGATTTGTATAAACAATGATACTTTCAATCGTGAATCGCAAGAAAATAAAACAGATTGGTATTACAAAGAAATTAAAATTGCACTGCAAAGACAGAAAGAGGACAATTCTGTACACATCATTCCAATAATAAATGTTCGTCCAAATTTTGACGAAACACCATTTCCTGAACTTTCTCCATTTCAAGATGTAAGGTATCGAATAAAAGAGGGAAACACCACATTTCAAGAACGATTATTGAATATTTTGGGAATAGAAGATAAAAAAAATAGAAACAATTCTTCTTATCCCACAATAATTAAAAACATAGTTTTCCCACACAATCTTGTTCCACGATTTGATATGCTTAACAAAGTGTGGAAAAGTTTTTACGACCATAATTGCGTGGTAGTCAGCGGCATTGGTGGTAGTGGAAAAACATCCTTGGCATATCTGTACGCAAAGGAACAGAATTTTAATAATGTTGCCTGGGTAACAGTCAACGGCAAAATTGAAGACGCCTTTTTGGAAAAAATGGCAGAGATATTATTTGAAGGGGAAGAACAAGAACGATTTATACAAAATCAAAATAAACCAGTAAAACTTGCAATAGTTAAAAACAAATTATCAAACATTAAAGGTAAAAATCTACTTGTGTTGGATGTCAACACAAACAATGAAACAATAAAGCAAGAGATTAACACACAAATATATAAATATCTCCCCTCTGACAATTGGAAAACACTTGTGCTAACGCGAGCAATTGTCAAAAATAAAAACCGTTTTGCGTCTATTGAGATGGACAGGATGACGGGAGAAGAAGCCAAAGAATTGTTTTTAAACAATTATGATGGTTGTATAAAGTTTTCGGATGACCAACTTGACATAATTGTAAACGAACTTTATTACCATCCACTCTTGATTGAGCAAACAGCAATTGCGTTTTCCAACAGCCAAGAAACCGATGCTGACGAAGTATTAAACAATATCAAAGGGAACAAGGTTAAAAATAAGCGGACAGAAGAAATACTAGGCGGTTTAGCAATCGAAGAAAAGGAAATACAAGATATATACACATATCTTATCAACCTCTGCAACATAGAAAATCTTTCCACCGACGAAGTAAAAAATCTCGCCGTCTATGTCACTTGGCCCAACGAACCAATCGCCAACGAAGTAATCGAAACTCTTTTGCCCAATAGCAAAGAAACTATCGATTCCCTTGTAGAAAAAGGAATTCTTTCCCATAACGACTACCAATTCTCCATCCACAGCCTTATGGCTGACGTCATCCGTGAACAAATCAACATAAGCGAATTTGATTATGCGAATTATCTTAATAATGTCAACAATATTCTATGGGACGACTATAAATCCGTTGCCTTGCACAGTTACTCCAAATGTATCGCAAGTAGTTTTATCAACTACGGAATTTGTGGACATATTGTTTTGTTCGGTAATTTTCTCAATAATTTGCTTAACAACAATGATGTCATTCTCTATCAACTGCCAATGCCTAAATTATATCATTTAGCAAATGAATTTGAGAAAGACGCAGAACCAGACGACTTAGCCGGCTTGTATAATTCCATAGCGAAAGTTGAGGCGTTCAAAAACAATCTGCGCGATGCTAAAAAGCATTTTGAAAAGGCTTTGGAAGTAATAGAAGGCGCAGAAGAAAATGAGGAAATATTGGATCATAAAGGCGCATTACTTCAAAACCTTGCAAAGCTCGAAGCAAACCTTGACGACACCGATTCCGCAAAAAAGCATTATGAAGAAGCGGTAGAAATATTTAGGAAACTGCCAGAAATACCGAAGTATTTGGATAGTTTGGCAATTACCTTAGGCAACTTTGCAAATCTCGAAATAAACCTTGACGAGACCGATTCCGCGAAAAAGCATTGGCAAGAAACAATTGAAATATTCAAGAAACTGCCGGAAACTCCGGATTATTTGGACTCATTGTCAAGCGCCATCAATAACCTTGCATTGCTCGAAAAAAAACTTGGCGAGACCGATTCCGCAAAAACGCATTATGAAGAAGCGGTAGAAGTAAATAGAAAACTGCTGGAACTGACGGAAACTCCGAAGTATTTGGATAGTTTGGCAGCTTCCCTGAGTAACCTTGCAGGTCTCGAAGACAACCTTGGCGACACCGATTCCGCAAAAAAGCATTATGAAGAAGCGGTGGAAAAAAGAAGGCAACTGCCGGAAACACCGGAATATTTGGATAATTTGACAAACTCCTTGGTGGGTCTGGCAATGGTTGAAGCAAAACTTGGCGACACCGATTCCGCAAAAAAGCATTATGAAGAAGCGGTGGAAATAAAAAGGCAACTGCCGGAAACACCGGAGTATTTGGAGCATTTGGCAAATGCCTTGGCGGGTCTTGCAATGCTCGAAAGAAATCTTGGTGACATCGATTCTGCAAAAAAACATTTGGAAGAAGGATTGGAAATTTCGCGACGAAGTGGAAATGAGGAATATATAAAGTTCTTTTTCATACAACTATTCTGTTAGAACGCCCCGACTTGCTAAACTCCATTAAAAATCCTCCATCACTTTATATCATTCCACCTTCGTAACTAATACCATTTCTATTTAATTATAAGCCACTTCACACATTCCACCTCCATTGCCAGTCACGCAGATTGCTCACGCTTTCACGGGGCTGATACTTGCCGTTTATCAAGTTGATGCCGCAATCAGGACATATGTTTTCAAATCCGGTCAGTATCATTCCACAGGCAGGACAAACACTCTGATTAGATATGCTTACATTTGTAGGTACAGGAGCAACATCCTCTTGTTCTGGCTGATAAAGAACGTCTTCTAAAACAGAACTTAAATAATTGCGCACAGCATAAAAATTCGCCCCGTAAACAACGAAAAACATTACGAATCCCCAGAAAAAATACGAAGATAGTTGGCCTTTGAACATAAACATACCCACCAGCAACGCTGTAAAGAGTATTATCACAAAATTGATATTCGAAAACTTAAATTCGGCTTTTGTCTCGCCAACTTCTATTGTTACATCGTAGTGGTATCTAAAAAACGAATTGCGGAGAGTGGCACGGTAGACACCGCTATCAAATGTAAAACTAATCGGACACAGTTTGCTATTAATACTATGCAAAAACATATCCTCATCTACACCGTTTTGAGGAATAGGCACCGAGCCCGAAGGCGAAAACCAACTGTCGAAAATATTTTTCATTAAAAAACTAAAAACTGCTTTTGCAAAGGTAAGTGTTTTTAATCGGCAAATATTTTACTTTTGCAAAAAAAATTATGGCGAAAATTAACATTATAGAAGGAGAATTTGAAAAGCGGCTCAGCCTGCAGCTCACCGAGAGCATCAGGGCGGGATTTCCGTCGCCTGCCGAGGACTATCTGCACGAGAGTCTCGACTTTAACCGCGACCTTATACGCAATCCTCAAGCCACTTTCTACGGTCGTGTGGAGGGCAACTCGATGATTGAGGCGGGTATCAACGACGGCGACATTGCCGTTATTGACCGCGCTGCCGAGCCTCAGGACGGCGATATTGTGGTTTGCTACATCAACAACGAGTTTACCATCAAATACCTCGACCTCACGCACCGTGCCGAAGGATATATCGAACTTCGTCCTGCCAACAAGGATTTCAAACCTATCCGTATCAACGCCGACGATGATTTTGAGGTGTGGGGCGTGGTGGTATGGACTATCAAAAATTGGAAAAGATACTAAAATATGTACGGTATAGTTGACTGCGACAATTGCTACGTATCCTGCGAGCGGGTTTTCCGTCCCGACCTTGTGGGCAAACCCGTGGTGGTGCTCAGCAACAACGACGGCTGCGTGGTGGCGCGTTCAAACGAGGCTAAGGCTCTCGGCATAACAGCAGGAATACCATATTATCAACTTGCCGAAAAATTTCCCGACCAGAAAATAGCAGTCTTCTCTTCCAACTACGAGCTCTACGGCGAACTTACCGGCCGTGTGGTGGAGATTATAAAAAAAGAAGCCCCGGCATATTTCCGTTACAGCATCGACGAGTGCTTTGTGAAACTCCACGGCATTGCCGACCTCAAACCATGGGGCGAGAACCTCTCCAAAATCATCAGACAGAGCGTTGGAATACCCGTGAGCATAGGCATAGCACCCAACAAGACCCTCGCGAAAATAGCCAGCCGTTTTGCCAAAAAATATCGGGGCTACCGTCATTGCTGCGTTATCGACAACGAAGAAAAACGCCGCAAGGCATTGAGCCTTACATCTATAGAAGATATCTGGGGAATAGGACGCCGCTACACCTTACGTCTTTTGTCAAGCGGAATAAAAACAGCCTTGGATCTTGCCCTAATGCCCGAATCGTGGGTAAGAAGCACTTTCAACAATATTGTTATGCTGCGTACCTGGCGCGAACTCAACGGCGACGACTGCGTGCCCGACGAACAGATGGCAGCCAAAAAGAGCATCTGCACCAGCCGTTCGTTCAACGGTATGATTACCGACATAAGCCAGTTGCGCACCCATATCGACAACTACGCCGCACGCTGCGCCGAAAAACTCCGCATGCAAAAGACCGTTGCCACCATCCTCGGCGTGTTTCTCAATACCAATCCTTTTCGCGAAGACCTTCCGCAGTACTACAACTTTATGGAGGCAAGACTGATAACGCCATCCAACAGCACCATCACCATAGTTAAAACCGCCAACGCGCTTTTGGAACAGCTTTACCGTCCTGGATACAGTTACAAAAAAGCAGGAGTGATAGTTATGGGCATAGCCCCCGACAGTCCCATCCAGCAAGACCTTTTCGACACCGATGCCGAGATGATAGCCAAAATGCGCCGTCTCGACACTGTGGTAGACCGTATCAACAAGGTCAACGGCACCGAGACCATAGTACTCTGCTCGCAGCAGTATCCGTCGCAAAACGGCACTGGCAAAGCCGAAATATTCGCCAACGCCATCAAGCACGATTTCAAAAGCGGAAACCCCACCACACGGTGGAGCGACATTATAAGGTTGAAATAAAAATCAATTTTTTCCAAAAAATCTTACGACCAACTCATTTTTTATTTTGCTTATTTAGTAAATATCTTTAACTTTACTTTTTAAAAAAATGCGTTAGATATGTCAGTTTTGGACCAGATAAAATCCCCCATCGCCAACGAGCTGGAGGAGTTCAAACCCTTTTTCGAGCGTCAGATGAAGTCCGACAGCAGGAAACTCAACTTCGTGGTCAACTATGCGCTCAAAACCAAGGGCAAACAGATGCGGCCTATTATAGTTTTTCTCTGCGCCAAAATGCTCGGAGAGGTCAACCAGAAAACCTTCACAGCCGCCGCGTTAATCGAACTTCTGCACACAGCCACCCTCGTGCACGACGACGTGATCGACGAAAGCTTCTACCGGCGCGGACTGTTTTCGGTGTTTGCGCTATACAAAGCCAAGACCGCAGTGCTGCTTGGCGACTTCTTTTTGGCTAAGGGACTGCTTATGAGCCTCGAAAACGACGACTTCGACCTCTTGAAGATTGTTTCAGAAGCAGTGAAAGAGATGGCTGAAGGCGAACTCGACCAGCTGGAACACGCCCGGCGCATGGACATTACCGAAGAGTCGTACTATGAGGTAATACGCAAGAAAACCGCCACACTTATTGCCGCCTGCGCCGCCACAGGTGCAAAATCAATTGGCGCCGACCCCGAAACAGTTGCCACTATGAAAAATTTCGGCACTAAAATAGGTCTGGCGTTCCAAATCAAAGACGACCTGTTTGATTATCAAACCACTGGCGCTATCGGAAAACCCAAATACAACGACATACAAGAACGCAAGCTCACCCTGCCCGTTATCTACGCCCTTATTAACGACAAGGACAATCAGCGACGCACCATCAAACGAATCTTCCGCAAAAAACAGAAATCAAAAGAAGACATCGCCACCATAGTGGATTTCGTGATTAAAAACGGCGGAGTAGATTATTCTGTAAACAAAATGAAGCAGTTGCGCGACGAGGCATTGGAGATTATAGCCAAGTTTCCCGACAACGACGCAAAAAAATCTCTTGCCCAGCTCGCCGACTTTATTATAAACCGGAATAAATAATATAACTTTATGAAAATTAAATCATTACTAATAGCATCACTAACAGCCGTAATATTGGCAGGATGCGCAGGAGCAAGTCAGTTAGTATCGTTCGCCAAATGCGATTTCGACTTTGTAAACGTTGACAATGTAAGGGTTGCCGACATCAACTTCTCGCAAAAGAAGAAATACTCCGACTTTTCTATTGTCGACGCGGCAAAATTGGTTAAAGCCTTCACCAACAAGGCATTCAACCTCGACCTCACTGTCAACGTAAAAGCCAAGAACCCCAACACACGCAAGGCTGCGATAGGCGGATTTGACTACATTCTTTGGATCGACGATGTAAAAACCCTCTCAGGCACTATGAATCAGGAGTTTGAAATCGAACCCGGACAAACTATCACTATGCCCATGAATTTTACAATCGACCTTTTAGAAGTACTAAAAGGCGAATCTCGCGACAAAATATTGAATTTCGGTTGCGGACTTGCCACCAACAACGCCGACGCTTCACGAGTAAAGCTTTCATTAAAGCCTTACTTCAAAAATGGCACGCAAATATCTAAATTTCCGACATATATAACCATCGGCGGCGACAAAATTATGCCGTCGAACTACTAAACCCTACCGTTATGACAAGGCACACTTTTATATTTATAGCGTTAATATTGTCCGCAGTCACCGCATCGGCACAAATAGAACTCACTGCCGACGATTTTGCCAACGAGGGCGACGGATATATTTATGCCGTTAAGTATTACCAACCCGACGACGAACTATATATCAGCGACTTAGAATTAAAAAAGTGGAACCTTGCCGACATTGAGCCTGAAACTTTCGACACTCTTCGTATTTACAAGAAAGAACGCAGCCGTTTTGGAAAACTTTTCCCTAATTCTCAATTAGTTAAGTTTCACAGCCGTCGCGATATGGAGTTTATCACAAAGGATTCCAACTCCATCAACATGCAAGGCATGATCAACGACTATCTCGGTCTCAAAGCAGCTGTGATGCTTATATTTCCGCAAGACCTTGAACTATACAAGTTTCCTATCAAACAAGGCACGTTTCTCAAAGACAGCCTCAGCAAAAAGTTCATCTCAAGTTACGGACTCGCCCAATTTGCCGACAGCGTGCGTATCGACCTGGATTTGAGCCACACATCTTATTTCGACACCGTGATGGAAGTGCGCACGCCCACCGACAAGTATTTCGCCCTCCGCGAAAAAAACACCGTCACCAAAAACATCATCGCATACAAGAATAGCCACATTATGGGCTGGCGGCCTGCTCCAGAATACACTGTAAAAGACCGCACTATTACCTACCGATGGTTTATCAAGGGTGTCGGTGCTCCTGTGTTGGAAATTGAAACCGACCGCAAAGGCAAGGTGAACCTTATCCGCTATCAATACCGCGAGCCTATGCAAGTGGCTATCGAAAAAGAAGACGTTAATTGCAAAGGCGAAGCCACTGGCACTGCCACAGCAGTAATCAAGGGCGGAACTCCCGACTACAAATACCTCTGGAGCAACGGCAAAAAGACCAAGACCATCAAGAACCTCAAAGCCGGAACTTACTCTGTTACAGTCACCGACAGCAAGGGTACAAAACTGCAACAATCCATTACTATAGAAGAACCCGCCGAAAAACTTTCCATAAAGCTCGACGCCACTCCTCTACGCTGCTATGGCGACCACAACTGCCATCTTACAGCCGATGTCAAGGGTGGTACAGAACCTTATTATATTGTTTGGAGCAACGACACCGAATCTACCGAACTCGTAAACCAAGGCTACGGCATATACGGTTGCATTGTCCGCGACGCACACCGCTGCTTTGTATGGGATTCCATAGAGGTTACCGCTCCCAAAACCCCTTTCAAAATGGTTCCGCACGTTACCCACTCGCAATGCAAGGGCGAGGCAAACGGCGAGATTGCTTTCGACGCAGAAGGTGGCGACAAGCCTTACAAATTTGAAATAGAAGGCAACCCGGCCCAAGAGGTAAACCCAGGCTTCGCTGCAGGTGTATACACCATTAAAGCCACCGACAAAAACGGATGCGAGCTAACCCGCACAGCCGAAATTCGCGAACCTGAAAAACTACTTGAAGCCACAGGTGAAGCTACCGACGTTAACTGTCACGGTATGAAGAATGGAAGCATTACGCTAAAAGTTTCGGGTGGTTCGCCCGGATACAAATACCAATGGAGCAACGAAGCCACCACTAAAGACTTAACAGCAATTCCAGCAGGCACTTATAGCGTAACCATCACCGATTTGCACAAATGCACCATCGAACGCACTTTTGTCATCAACCAACCTGCTGAGGGTCTGTCGATAACGCACACCCACACCGACGTCACCTGCAACGGAGGCTCCGACGGCAGCGTAGCCGTTACTCCTTCGGGCGGAACAGAGCCCTACAACATTGTTTGGAGCAACAAGGCAAAAACCCTCAGCCAAGAAAACCTCAAAGCGGGCAACTACACCATCAACATTTCCGACAAGAACAACTGCCTCATTACCGAGACCATAGTGATAGAACAGCCCGAAAACCCAATTGAGATTATCGCAGAAACCTCAAATTCAGCTTGCAAAGCGGAGGGTCTCGGCGAAATTAAGGTTGAAGTACAAAATGCTAAATCTCCAATCAACTATCAATGGCAAAACGGTGAAACATCAGCCCACCTCAAAAACCTACTGTCAGGCACATATACGCTAAACATCACCGACGCTATCGGCTGCACCGCCTCCAAAAGTTTCACAATCACATCGCCAGAGCACGAACTTACTGTCAATATAGAAACCACTCCAGCCACCTGCTCCTATTCCGAAAACGCAAAATGGGATGTTCAAGCCATAGGCGGAGTTCCCGGTTACGAATACAAGTTTAGCGACGGCAGCGAAAATCCCCGTCAAACCGACCTCAAGCCGGGAAAATACACGGTTACCGTTACCGACCAGGCGGGCTGCACTATTAAAAAAGAGTTTGAAGTAACAGCCGCCGAACCTCTCAAAATCAACGCCATAACCCATGAACCCTCGCACAACAAGCCCAACGGCAGCGCAGAATTAGAAATCACCGGCGGAACATTCCCCTACAAGATACACTGGAACGACGGATACGCCGAACCCAAACGCCGCCTCATGAGCACTGGAGAGTATTATATCACCGTCACCGACAAAAACGGATGCACCGCCGAACATGAAATTATTTATGAATAAACACCTTATATAATATATATTATGCAATTAGTATTCGCAACCAACAACGCCAACAAACTCCGCGAGGCACAACAAATATTGCCCAACTACAAAATAATTAGTCTCGAAGACGCTGGCATACACGAAGAACTGCCCGAAACACATGAAACCATCCTCGAAAACTCCAAAGAGAAGGCTGAATACCTCTACAATAAATACCATATCAACTGCTTTTCCGACGATACAGGATTGGAAGTGGAGGCTCTCGGCGGCGCTCCCGGAGTATATTCGGCACGTTTCGCAGGTCCCCAAAAAAACAACGACGACAACATTGCCCTCATACTCCAAAAACTCCAAGGCGTAGAAAACCGCAAGGCACGTTTCGTTACATATATCACACTGATAATCAACGGTGAGCAGCATATTTTTGAAGGCGAGATGCGAGGCTCTATCCTACCCTGCCGCTCTGGCAACGGCGGATTCGGCTACGACCCGGTGTTCCTTCCCGAAGGCTACGACAAATCCGTTGCCGAACTATCGCCCGAAGAAAAAAACAAAATAAGCCACCGAGGACGCTCGCTGCAAAAGATGGCGGAGTATCTGAGCTCAAAATAATTGGCTCAATTCAATCTTAATATAAAGCATTGATAATTAGCTTATTACACTATATTTAACAAAAAATCACAAAAAAAACAAAAAATTATTTTCCAAAATTTCAGAAAAATCTTATTATCTTTGCAGTCAAATAAATAAGAAAGTCCTATTTTATGGAAAAGCAGAAAATACTTTTCGTTTCGCAGGAGATAACACCATACCTTCCAGAAACCGAAATGTCGATAATTGGAAGATACCTTCCGCAGGGAATACAAGAGAAAAAACGCGAAATACGCGCCTTTATGCCCCGTTATGGCAATATCAACGAGCGCAGAAACCAGCTGCACGAAGTTATAAGACTCTCGGGCATGAACATCATTATCGACGACACCGACCACTCATTATTAATTAAAGTGGCATCGATTCAGTCGGCACGTATGCAGGTATACTTTATCGACAACGAAGACTTCTTTCACCGCAAAGGCACTATCACCGACAAGGATGGCAATTTCTATCCCGACAACGACGAACGTGCGATATTTTTTGCCCGCGGCGTGTTAGAAACCGTTAAGAAACTACGCTGGAGTCCCGAGCTCGTTCACTGTCACGGTTGGATTACATCGCTCGTTCCGCTATATCTCAAACACGCTTTCAAAGAAGACCCTCTGTTTGCCAAAAGCAAAGTGGTTTACTCCATTTACAACGACGAGTATCCTGACGCATTTCCAGAAAACTTCTACAAAAAGATAAAAGTAGACGGAGTTAACGACGAAGACCTCGAAGTGGTAAAGAACCCCACATTCGCCAATCTTTCAAAACTTGCAATCAACATGTCTGACGGCGTAATCCAAGGTCATGAAACCATCAATTCAGAGGTGGAGCAATACGCACGCAACTGCGGCAAGCCATACCTCGAATACCAGACGCAAGACAAATATATCGACGCATATTCCGACTTTTACGACAAGATATTGGCAGGAAACGAATAAACCAAGAAAAACCAACCATAATAAATGAACAAGCATTTTGTATACGCCATTGCCGCTGCCGCACTCCTCTCAGCCTGCGACAACGACGAGAATATGGGCACTGAGCTGATGCCCGAAACCGACCATCCTACAATTGTTGTTACCGATACAATTGATATCAAAGCTGAAACTTTATTAGACGACAATGTTTATAGCGCTCACCAATCGCACCTTTTAGTTGGCAACTACACCGACCCTGTTTTCGGAAAAACCGATGCGGCTTTCTTTGCCAAATTTTCAAACACTTCTTACGGAAAATTCCCCGCTGGAAGCATCTGCGACTCGGTTATTTTGACTCTCGGACTAGATACCACAGCAACACATGTCTACGGCGACACTTTAGCAAAAAGCAGTATCGACGTGTACACCCTTACAAGCAAGATTTTCCCCGACACCAGCTATTACAGCAATTTCAAATATAAAGAGATCATTTCAGACTCTCCAATTGCCACTGCCGATTTTATTCCAACTCAAAACAAAAAAGAGATAAAATTCTCCCTCCCTATAGATTTCGGCAAAAAGGTTATCAATTGCAGCCGCGACACCACTTTCGACGCCAACTTTTTTGGACTATGCTTCATTCCTGGCAGCGAATCGTCGTGCATAGTAAAAACCTCGCGAAACAACAATAACATCAAATACTGTGTATACTACCACCTCAAAGGCGACACTGCAAGCACTGCGGTAACGTTTTCGGTGGCAAGCACCAACGCCTGCGCTTCGTTTTTCAACCACGACTATACCGGCACCAACATTCCTTCAAATTCTGAATCAGACTCTCTTGTATACATTCAAAGCATGAGCGGAACTAAAATCAAAATCGACCTTTCGGATATCCGCAAATTTTGCAAGTTTGACCAAAACCGCATTTCCATTATGAGGGCTGATTTGATTTTCCCTGTCGACAGTGTGCTTAGCGATATTAAAACATTCGCTCCTATCAACCAAATCACTTGTTTGGGCAACAACAAAGATGGTTCTATCATTTATTTTGAGGAATTTTTGACTAAAGACTCATACGGTGGCACCTCGCTACGTTCTATCAGCTTTGAAACCAAACGTTGCCGCTACCATATCAATCTTACAACACGTATTATCGAACTGTTAAAAGCATACAACAACAATATTGAACCAGAATACGACATCTGTATTTATCCCTACGAACGCACATCTGATTTCAGCCGCACCGTTATCAACGCTCCGAGCAAAAAATCGGCACCTATGAAACTGGTGGTTCAATATACTGTTTTTGAGAAATAAAACGTATTTATTATAAACCAAACTCAATAACCAAAAAACTAAACAAATTATGTGTGGAATTGTAGGATATATCGGCGATCAAAACGCTTATCCAATCATTATCAACGGATTAAAAAAACTTGAATACCGTGGCTACGACTCTGCGGGCGTGGCCATCAATAACCTCAAAAATATCAACGTTTACAAAAAGAAGGGTAAAGTTTCTGACCTTGAAGCATTTACCAAAGGCAAAGATACAACCGGAACTATCGGTATGGGTCACACTCGTTGGGCTACTCACGGTGTACCTAACGATGTGAATGCTCACCCGCATACTTCGATGAATGGCAAGTTTGTAATTATCCACAATGGCATTATCGAAAACTTTGCCACTCTCAAAAAGAAACTTGTTGCCCGCAACTACACTTTTAAATCCGAAACCGATACCGAGGTACTCGCCGACCTTATTGAATATATCTATCTTTTTGGCAAGGTAAACGCCGAAACAGCCGTCCGCCTTGCTCTCAACAAGGTGATTGGTGCTTACGGTCTTGTGGTAATGTGCGTTGACGAACCCGACAAACTTATTTGCGCTCGCAATAGTAGTCCCCTTGTGATTGGCTACGGCGACAACGAATATTTTATCGCTTCGGATGCTACCCCGTTTGTGCAATACACCAAAAAAGCGGTATATCTTGATAATCAAAACCTTGCAGTTATCACTCGCGACAGCGTTACTGTCAAGACCATCAAAAACGACGTTATCAATCCCGACATTCAGCAAATAGATTTCGATAGCGACGAGGCTGAAAAAGGCGGCTATCGCGACTATATGCTCAAAGAGATTTACGAGCAGCCGAAATCCATCCTCGAAACCATCCGCGGACGTGTTTACGAAAACGAAAACGCTATTAAGTTGGGCGGACTTTTGGACGTTATGCCCAAACTTCTCAACGCTCGACGCATTATTATAATAGGCTGCGGCACATCGTGGCACGCAGGTCTCGTGGGCGAATACCTCATCGAAGAGTACGCCCGCATACCCGTGGAGGTGGAATACGCATCAGAATTCCGCTACCGCAACCCAATTCTTACACAAGACGACGTGGTGATAGCCATCAGTCAAAGCGGCGAAACTGCCGACACACTTGCAGCCATTCAGTTGGCAAAGGCAGCAAAGGCTTGTGTAATTGGCATTTGCAACGTTGTTGGTTCAAGCATCAGCCGCGAAACAGATGCAGGAGTATACACACACGCAGGTCCCGAAATTGGTGTGGCAAGCACAAAGGCTTTTTCTACACAGGTAACAGTGTTGGCAATGATAGCCCTCTTGCTTGGCAAATGCAAATATATGATAGGTCAGCAGCAGTATCATCAGTTGCTCACCGAGTTGCTCTCGATACCCGAAAAGATTGAGCACACATTGCAATCGGCAGCCAAAGTTGAGGAGGTGGCAAAACTATACAAAGACAGCCGCAATTTTCTTTACCTTGGTCGTGGTTGCTACTACCCCGTGGCATTGGAAGGCGCATTAAAGTTGAAAGAAATTTCGTACATCCACGCCGAAGGTTATCCTGCCGCCGAAATGAAACACGGACCCATTGCCCTCATCGACGACAAAATGCCCGTAGTGGTAATTGCCACACAAGACAAAGGTTACGAAAAGATTGTCAACAACATACAAGAAATCAAAGCCCGCAAAGGCAAAATCATAGCC
>JAGCYI010000288.1 GCA_017960885.1 Bacteroidales bacterium | reverse complement strand
TTTGCGCACTGCCAAAAGTCAGGTAAAAATTGCCCTTGCCAACCCCACCGACTACACAAGCCGCGCACAAATAATGTGGGCAGGCAGCGTTGCACACAACGACCTCACGGGCTGCGGCACATCGGGCGATTGGGCAACACATATGCTCGAACACGAACTCAGCGGAATGTTCGACGTTAGTCACGGCGCAGGTTTGGCAGCAATGTGGGGCAGTTGGGCACGTTACACAATGCACGAAAACATTGCACGGTTTGCTCGCTTTGCAGTAAACGTTATGGGCGTGGAACAAGATTTCCATTCGCAAGAAGCCACAGCCGAGGCAGGCATCAAAGCAATGGAAGAATTCTATCACTCAATCGGAATGCCCACATCAATTCACGAACTCATCGGCAAAGAAATTTCTGACAAAGAAATTGAAGAAATGGCAGACAAATGCAGCAACAACGGCACACAAACCATCGGTGCTCTCAAAGTGCTCAACCGCCAAGATATGATAAATATCTACAAAATGGCTAAATAGCATTAAATAACTATAAAATGAAAACGCCGTTTGAGAATATCAGACGGCGTTTTTATTATTATAAAGGTTAATCATTTGCAAAAAAAAAGCATCCGGCTTGGTCGTCCGGATGCCAAATCAGGCCTCACGCCTGATATTTTCGAAAAGGAATAATAAATGTCATTCAAAAGGGACCATATCTATTTTTAAGTTTGATCCATAAATATAATCCTTAATATCATCACGCATATCGGCATCATCCTTAAAATAATACCATACAACTTTAACTTTTCCACCCTTTTCCTCAAACCTTTTGATTGCACCAAGCATATTTAGAATCCACTTCGAAGTGCTTGTGTTAAAATATTTAAGTTGTAGAATAAATTCAATTTTCTCCGCTTGTTTTAGATAATCGGTAAGCCATTGGAGCAAAGGGGAGTAAAACTTAGAAGTCTCCTCCAAAAACGACTCTCCTTTGATAATGCATCTTCCGGTTTGGGCATTGAAATCAACCGCCGGTTCGATGTAAACTTCACGCTTCTCTTCGATGAGTATATTTTCCATCGTATTGCGGCGATAAGAAGTTAGAACGGAATGATATTGATATTCAGACCCGTATCAATCATATAGTCCTCAATATCCTCCTGCATATCAGAGTCATTTTCGTCGTAGTGCCAGTTCACTGTCACCTCGCCGCCGTCGTCTTCATAGTCCTTGAGCACGTTGAGCAGGTCAAGGATGCATCGCGACGTACTAGTGTTGAAGTACGTGAGTTTGATAATGAAAGCGATGGGGCGTTTAATCTTTGTGGTAAATTCCACAAGCCAGTCTACGAGGGGTTTGTAAAACTCCGCAGTATCTTCCAAAAACGATTCGCCTGACAATTCACAGATACCGGTCTGTGCGTCGAACTTCACCGTTGGTGTGAAGAAATTTTTGTGCGATCCCTCTATTTCAATATTTTCTAATTCCATTTTCGATTCGTGTTAATGATGACCAATTTATTTTCCTTTTCTACTAATTATTTCTAAAATTATCTTTTGATATCTTAACCGCAAGCGAGAAGAAAGATTCGTCGTCGTTTACGGGAGTGAGTTCAATATCGAGCGGACTTTCGGCGGTAAGAGCCACCTGGATAAGTCCAATGTTGCCGCTGTTGGGTTTGCCTTCGTTGGCAAGACGCCTTTGTTCGCGGCGGTATTCGCGCAGGCTCTCACGGTCGAGCGAGTTGATAGTCTCGCATTTTTCGATCACTGGTACGATGTCGGTGTTGTGAACCACATTACCTGTAACGAATGTGTAGTAGTCGCCAAATTCACCAACCACCAGGGTGCCCATTCCGATCGATTTGCCGTTTTCGAGTTTGCAGCACTCTGCGCTGTAAAGCCATACGTTCTGTGCAAGTTCCATAAAGACCTTGAAAATCTTGTTCTTGGCCTTGTCGCTGCCTTCGTTGGTAACAAGGAGAATGTTCTCGCCAATCACCGTCATGATCCTTTCGTCAATAGGACCTTTGTACGAAACCAAGATGTTCTGATTCATCAGGTTATGGTACTCATAAAGGCTGAAATCGTATTTGTCTTTTTTCTTAACCATATCAAAGTCAATTTTAGGTCAGATGCAAATATAAACTTAATTTCTTTTATATTAAAATATTAGCGTACAATTATTGTCATTATTCTACTTCGGATATTGGTATAATGTTGATATCCAGACCAGTTTCGAGAATAAAATCCTCTACCTCTTCGAGTTCTTCTTCTGAATCGTCGTAGTACCAGTTAACTTCAACCTCGCCGCCCTCTTTCTGGTATTTTTTGAGCATATCGAGAATGTCAACAAGGCACTTTGAACTACTTGTATTAAAGTAACTAAGCCTGAAGTTGAATTTGAGAGGTCCTTTCACCGTTTCGGTGTATTCTTTAATCCACGCAAAAAGCGGAGTATAGAATTTTATGGTCTCCTCCAAATATGATTCGCCCTCAAGTTCGCAGATTCCAGTTTTGGAATCGAAGTTTACCGTGGGTACGAAGAATGCTTCGTGTACGCCTTTAATATGAATGTCGTTCATTTTGTTTCTAAGTTTTTATTAACAATTTGTACGTTCATACAAAACTATTTGTTTATCTTAACACTGACTATATAAAAATAATTGTTGTCTTCGCATTTCACCACTCCGTACTCTATGGGATTGTCGGCGGTAAGGGCTACTTGTATAAGGCCGATGTTGCCGCCACCCTTGTTGCTCGCCGGCATGTTGCGCTGAAGCCGACGGTATTCGCGGAGTTTGTCGCGGGTCATGGAGTTGATGTTGTCGCATTTCTCTATAACAGGGATAATGCTCTCCATTGTGGTTTTGTTACCGGTTGAAAACTGAAAATAGTCGTCGTATTCTTTGATAAGCATTGTGCCTACGCCCATCGACTCGCCAGATGAGTTTGGCTCGCGTTCAAGACTATACTGCGATATGTTCTGAGCCAGTTCCAAAAATATCTTGAATACTTTCTTGGTAACCTTGTCGTTAGATGTAAGCGTGCCCTCGATACCCTGCGCCAAAATGGTGAGGATCTCGGAATCAAACAACCCCGTGTATGATATACACACATTGTCGGTGGCTCTTCTCTTGTTTGTAGTTACGCTTTCCATCTTAGTATTTATTTTTTTTGTAATAAATCAATAATCAAACCAATTTTAAACCAGAGTGCCATTTTTTTAGTACTTAATTGTAACTATTATACCCAACTTGCTTATTATAAGTATTTTAAACGGTATAAAAAAAATTACTTTTTGTTACCCGACACTACTTCTAATAACATTTCAAAAATATTAAATATTTCTATATGTATGCAAATTTTTTTGTAATAAAATTAACGCAAAGTTTATTTTTTTTTGTGCGTACTGCCATGAACAAGGTGGTAAACTAAATATATAACTGATAATGAGTGATTTGCACAAAATTTTTTCTTCCTATTAGAATAGTATAATATATAATAAGGTGTGAAGAGTCAATAAAAATTGTTAAACTTATCGGATTTTATCAAAAAGAGAACTATATTTGCATCAAGAAAAAGAAAAAAGAGACATGAAAAATATAGTTTTTGCATTGGCATTGATAACGGCAACCTGCGCATCATACGCCCAGCAGCCCGACGAGCAACTGCGCAAGCAGTTCGCAAAGTGTTATTTTACCGACACCTGCAACACAGTGTTGCCTTATAGGTTGTTGTCACCGTTGAATGTGGATTCCACCAAGCAATATCCCGTGGTGCTCTTTCTCCATGGCGCCGGGGAACGCGGCAACGACAACGAAACCCAACTTACCTATATGGATAAGATATTCGGCAGCAACAGTTTCCGTCAGAAATATCCCTGCTACGTAATCTTACCGCAGTGCGCCGAAAACTTCCGTTGGTGCGAAACCGACTGGACACTTGCCTCGCACACCATTCCCGACACTATTTCGGTTTACCTTAATGCCGCCAACCAATTGTTAGACAGCATTGTAAAGGCAGTAAACGCCGACACCTCGCGACTCTACATCACTGGTATGTCGATGGGCGGATTCGGAACTTGGGATTTGATTTCGCGCTATCCCGACAAGTTTGCCGCGGCTGTTCCCATTTGCGGAGGTGCCGACCTCAATATGGCTTGCCGTCTCAAAGATATGCCAATCAAGACATTCCACGGCTCAGTTGACAAACTCGTAAAAGTAACCCGCACTCGCAACATGACTATTGCCATACACAAGTGCGGAGGCAACAAAATAGACTACACAGAACTTACAGGAAAGGGTCATCTCATTTGGAACCAGGTATATAACACGCCGTCGACATTCCAATGGATGTTTGCCCAAAAGAAAAATAAATAACCATGAAACCTATTTGGAAATTTATAGCAGCACTCGCCATCACCACAGCAATTTTGGCGGCATATTCGTTTAGCGACACCCCTGTAGATGTGGCAGGGACAGAAATTAAGCAGTCGGGCATGAAAGTTTTTATCTGCGGCGACACCACACCTGTGTACGCCACTGAAATGTACACTTCGGAGTACACACCTCAAACAGGCATCGACAGCACCAGCCAGACCATCCTGCTCATTGGCGACAGTATGTTAGAGCAGTTCCGCTGGCGTCTGCGTGATTATTGCGCCGAAAACGGACATCAGATGCAATCGGTAATTTGGTATAGTTCGCAAAGCGAATGGTATGGCAAAACCGACACGCTCAAATACTTTATCAACAAGTTTAAACCCACTTACGTGATACTGATTCTCGGTGCAAACGAACTTTTTGTGCGCGACATCATTACAAAACGCACTCCGTATGTAAAACACATTATAGAACAGATAGACACGATACCGTTTATATGGGTAGGACCTCCTAACTGGAAAGACGACACCGGCATCAACGAGATGATAGTTTCAAACGTGGGAAGCCGTCAATACTATCCGTCTAAAAACTTGAAATACAAGCGATATGCCGACGGTGCGCATCCAAAACCAGAATCCGCCTCAATGTGGTGCGATTCGGTGGCTAAATTCATTATGGAAAAAAGCCGTCACCCCATATTGCTGAATCCTCCCACAAAAAAATATACAGGCTCACCTAATTCAACTATTTTGCAACCATGGAAACAATAGATTCGTAAATTAAAAAAGACAACGAAATGCCAGATCTTAACACAATCCAACTAAATATTTTCAGCACCAATATTGGGTTTGTTTTCGATATTGTGGCATTAGTTGTTATTGTGGTTCTGGTAATAAAAGTAATCCGCGACTACCGCATCATCAAAGACAGCCATATTTTTTTCGAACTATCGCAATCGGCTGAAATTCCGTTGTTTCTGATAGATTCTAAAAAGCAGTTGTACTGGACCAACTTAGACAAGGTGTCGTACCTGAGCCATGCCAACCATCAGAAAGCACTGTCGCTGTTTATGGCCGACGAAAATGCGGTGGGCAAACTCGAAGAGTGTTTCAAAACGGGCAAATCGCAGCACATAGAAAAGAGTTTCAAATTTGAGGGACACACATTCTGGTTTCACATCACACTGGCGAAAATCAAAACCAAGAACCTTGTGTCGGGCTTTATGTCCGACATCACCGAACAGAAAACCTCCACTGCAAAAATCGAAAACCTGCAACGCGAAATGCTGATGCAGAACGAAATGCTGTCGATAATAACCGCGCAACTCGAAGTTCAGCAGGCGGCTATGAAAGAGCAAAACGAAGTGCTAACAACCCAGCACCAGACACTCGAAACGCAAGCACGTCTGCTCAAAACCAACAACGAAGAACTTGAACTACGCAACAAACTGATTACCAAGAAGAACAACTATATTACAGACAGCATACGCTATGCTCAAACCATTCAGGAGGCACTTTTGCCAAGCGATAAGCAGATGAGCGGATTCTTTGAAAACTTTGTAATATACCGTCCTAAGGATATTGTATCGGGAGATTTCTACTGGTTTGCAGTTACCGAAAACTACATTTTCACCGTTATGGGCGACTGTACAGGTCATGGAGTGCCGGGCGCGTTTATGAGCATGATTGGCGTAAGACTTCTTGGCGAACTAATCACCGAAAACAAGATAGACCGTCCGTCGGTAATTCTCGAAGCCATGAACGACAAAATTGTGGCAGCGCTCAAACAAGACACCACCGAAAACACCGACGGTATGGATATAGCAATCTGCCGTTTCAAACGTGTGTTTGACTGCGACCACGACTACGAACTTAAATTCGCCGGAGCAAAACAGCCTGTCTACCTGCTTCGGAAAGGCAGCACCGAAGTGGAGGCAATACCATCCGACCGTCGCGGCATTGGCGGACAAGCGGCTTATTCCGACGTTTTCTTCTTTGAAGATTACGACTACAATCTCAACATCGGCGACCGCATCTACCTGTCAACCGACGGCATCAAAGACCAGAATAATCTTTTGCGTAAACGATTTGGTACCAACCGTTTAAAGATGATTCTCCACTACACCTCTACCGAAAAAATCACCGACCAAAAACGCTTTATCGAGGAAATTCTCAACCACTGGCAGGGTCTCGAAGAACAGCGCGACGACATTTCGCTTTGGGGTATAGAACTTGGCGACAAAATGCTTATGCCGGATAATGTGCTTTAATGGACAATTATGCATTATGAATTATGCATTATGAATTATGCATTATGAATTATGCATTATGAATTATGCATTATCTAAAATTTACCACTTTGGCAGGTTCCATCTTGCTGATTGCCATACTCGGAAGCACAAGCATAATGCTCATTACCAACAAAGTACCCAAGTCAATGGCTATAAAATACCACAACTGAAACTCCGCCGGAACATGGTCGACATAATACGACTGCGGATCTAAGCCCACCAAATGGAAATATTGTTCCAACAATATCACTACCGCGGCAACGATATTGCCGATAATCACTCCCCTGCCTGTGATATAAATCGATTGAATAATAAATATCTTACGTATCAGCCAGTTGCAACTTCCCACAGCCTTCATAATGCCAATCATAGCGGCACGCTCAAAAATAATAATCAGCATGGCAGTTGACATATTCACAAAAGCCACGAAGAACATTATCGCCAAAATCACATAAACGTTCATCTCGGTAAGTGTAATCCAATCAAACAGTTGACGGTTGTTTTCCTTCACATTTGTAACCCTTAGCATGCTGCCGTCTTCTGCAATCTGATATCCGGCGTACTCCTGCACCAAAGAGGTCATCTCGTCAAGTTTTGAAAAATCGTCGACCATAACCTCAAAACCAGAAATCTGATCAGCATTCCAGCCATTAAGTTTCTGAATTTCTGATATATCGCTAAAGCAAAACACCTTATCGTACTCTTCAAGTCCAGTTTGGTAAATGCCCGAAACGGTATACTTGCGCATTCGAGGAGGGTCTTGTACAAAATAGGCTACCAACTTGCTTCCAACCGAAAGATTAAGCAGGTCGGCCATGCGTTTTGAAATAAGCATAGCGTCAGATTTGTCGCCCGTAACAATCTTAGGCACAGTGCCTTCCACCAAGTTGTCTTCAAAAAAACCAAAATCATACTCCTGCCCCACTCCCTTGATAACGACGCCAAGAATATCGGCACCCGATTTCAAAATAGCGGGTTTCATCACATAACGCTGAATATGGTTGATGCCGTCCTCGTTTTCTATGGAGGGATAAAAATCCTGCTGAGAACTGATGGGCATAGTCTCATAATTGCCGCCGGTTTCGCGATTTACAATATTCACGCACGAACCGAAACCCACCACCTTGTCCATAATTTCGTCTTTGAAACCGATAATCACCGACATCGAAACTATCATCACAGCCACACTGAGGGCCACTGCGGCAACGGCAATCTTCACCACAGTAGACGAAACGCCTTTATTATATGTCCTGCCCGATATTCTACGGGCTATAAACCATTCTAATTTCAAAATTCAAGTACTATTTTTCGGTACAAAGTTAAACAAAAGCAAATATTATCTCAAAAAAATGTGCAGTTTATCTAATTTTTAGTACATTTGCAGACTAATTAACGCAAAAAATGGAAAAAAGAACACTTATAAAGATTGGCATTGTGGCGGTAATATCGCTCGCTCTGCTTATTTGGGGATTAAGTTTTCTAAAAGGTGAAAACCTCTTCTCCACCGAAAACGAATACATAGCCATTTACGACAAAATCGACGGCCTACAAGAATCTAACCCCGTAACTCTCAGCGGTTTCAAAATCGGAAAAGTTACATCTATCGACTTTGCTGGCGATGACAAGATGAGCATCGCAGTTAAATTGCACATTATCAACGACTTCAACATACCCAAGGGAACTGTTGCCAAAATTGTAAACATGGACATCATGGGCACAAAGGGCATAGAGATTATCTGTCCGCAAAAATACGACGGCTATCACGAAAACGGCGACACCCTCAAAGCATCGCGCGAGGGCGGAATACTTGACCAGATGTTGGAATTAGTGCTGCCTATGAAAGACGACCTGGTGGGATTTATTTCAGCGTCGGACTCTGTGATGCACTCGCTCAACGTTCTTCTCAACGAAAACAACAGGGAAAACATTAGCGCAAGTCTCGGCAACCTCCGAGTGCTTACAGCGCACCTGAGCCAAAACTCAAACCGTATCGACAGCGTGATGCGAAACCTCACCAAAGTGAGCAACAGCCTCGGACAAAACAGCGGCAACATAAACCGAGCCATCAACAATTTTGCAACTTTCAGCGACACACTTTCGCAACTTAATCTCAATCAGGCAATTGTAGACGCACAGCAATCGCTCGAACAATTAAACGTATTGCTCAACTCCATCAACAACGGTGACGGCAGCGTTTCGAAAATTATCAAGAGCGACAGCATCTACAACAACCTAGAACGTGCAAGCGCACAACTCGACTTAATATTAACCGAGTTTGAGAAGAACCCCAAAAAGTATATCAACCTTTCGGTTTTCGGCGGCAAAGACAAATCGCAGAAAAAGAACAAAAAGAACCAGCAGCAGCAATGACACCTCCCAACCCTGCCGAAATATTAATCGACCTTCTAAGGAATCAAAATGCAACATTCTGTACAGCAGAGAGTTGCACAGGTGGTAACATTTCGGCTGTGCTCACTCGCATACCTGGTTGCAGCGATGTGTTCAAAGGGGCGGCTGTTACATATTGCAACGAAGCCAAGCAGAATATTCTCGGGGTGTCGCCGCTGACATTAGAAACCTACACAGCAGTAAGTCTGGAAACTGTGAGAGAAATGGCTGAAGGCGCACTAAATCTATACAACACCGACTATGCGGCATCAGTGTCGGGATGCGCAGGTCCTGGTGGTGGAACCACAGATATACCCGTAGGCACCATCTGTTTTGGATTCGCCGCCAAAGGCAGAGAGACCAATGTAGAAAAAATACTTTTCAAAGGAAGCCGAATCGAAAATATCAACCAAGCCACAGCGCATGTGATTGATACAATGATAGATATTATTAGTTCAAAGGCTTAGCCAAGATACCGGCGGCAAAACGCTGAGAATTATCGGGAGTCATCCGCAAAAATCCTGAAACAAGCCTACCACAGTCGAACACTGGTTTTTGTTGTGCAAACTGCTCTATTTCATCATCTTGCAACACATAAAAATCGGCAGTAGAATTTTCAGAAACCAGGTGCTCAATCTCTATTGCAAGTCGTCCCATGCTGTAACGGCAGTTAACTTCCACACAGGGATTTATCCTCAATCCGCCCTCATTTTCGGAATAAACCATACAGTCGATACCCAAAGGACCGTTGTAGATATTGCAGTAAGGAGAAAGGGCAAGACAGAGTTTCAATTTGTTGACAAAATTCTCTGCAACTGAGGTATCAAAAAACTCTATATCATTGAATTTCTTCACCTTGCTGCAACGGTAGAAGCCGCTTTCTGTAGTTTCAAAACGTGAGAACCCACGGAACACAGGCTTATGCCCCACAATATCGAAATGCGCCGAAAAGTCGCGGACCTTATGATAGAGAGGTTCGCATTCAACGCCACCATGAGTCTTAATCACAAAGTTGGTCCACTGCAAAATATTACTGCTGAGATCGTTGCGCCTGAAAATTCTTACACCGCGACCGCTACTGCCATAGAGCGCCTTAAAAACCACACCGCCAAAACGGTTGGTGGCATAGTTGAAATATTCTATAGCATGCTTAGCGTCATTGGTTACAAAAGGAGACTGCTGTTCGGTGGGGTAAATGTCTGATTGTTTGGCCTTATCAATAAACCGATCAAACAATTCGGTAGAAGTTTTGCGGTTGAAAAGCATTTTCTGCGGTGGCTTGAAACCAAATCCATAATTCTCAGGGAACATGGATTTAAACCTCTCGGCAAGAAACCACGCCCTTGGGGAATATCCCCATGGTTCAAAGCCATCTAACCGCGAATCTGAATTAATATGGCAACTGTCAGATTTTATGAAACATACATTATAATAATTCCGCCAAAAAGATATAAAATCCTCATTAGGAATCTGATTTACAGCTATATAATCACCATCGCCACTAAAAAACATCGGCAACACCGACAAATCCTCTTCGATTATAGCGGGATTTTTAGGTAATTGAAAGTAAGGCGAACCGTTAGCCACCTCCAACTCACATCCCGGGTTAAACAATCGAAGTTTCATAATTAGTTGTCGCGCCAGTTTTGATTACGTTTATATTCAAAGCCTTGGAACAGATGCGATCTGAACGCAAGAGTAAAGTTGTAGCTTTTATACACACCAAACGGGATAATATAAAAACTCAAGTTAAAACAGTGCAAATCGCGCGAAACAGAGAGCGACGAAGTAGAGAATTTACCTTCTTGAATATCATATCCTGAGGAAATACTCATACTCCATTTATCGGTAAAAGTAACTGAACCAGAAATATTAATAATCTGACTAACAGTAGCAGGCTTTCGCGAAGGTTTTGCATAAGAAAAAGAGTATGTGCCGCTAATAGACCAAGGAACACTGTAATAACTATATTCACTGTTGTCTTGTTCGCTATGTTTTTTACGATCAAGAAGTTGTTGACGTTCAAGACGACGCTCTTCCACCTCCTCGGCTGTTGCCACAATGTTGCCATAATCATCCACTTCGGCTTCATCACCGTAATCGGCAGACAATTTACTATCGGAATTACTCGATGACTTGTCTCGTGCAAAGGTTTTATTATCAATAGTATAAGAAGTAGAAATATTAACATCTGTAATTCTACCCCATCTACGACCATTTGTTTCTTTCATTAAATAGAACCGAGTTTTACGACCTGCACTATCAAGCATATAAGGGTCTAATTTGGCATTAAAATTAATGTTGGTTTTGTCAAACAAACGTGTACCAGCTTTAATATTTATAATAGATAGCTTGCACGAATCGGCAGCAAGATTGTAAGAACCACTAATATCAAAGGACTCCAACAATTTAATTTTAGTATAATCATTAGCAGCTGTATCTTTCTTGGTTTTCATCTTCATCTCAAAATTGTTTCCGAGACCAAATGTTATGGCAGCACTTTTGCCAGAAGGTGGATAGCCATGTATACCATTCTCAAAAATAGAATACTTCCTTTTCAAAGTAGAATCAAGAGGGTCTTGTCGATAATAATCCCAAAATGGTTCCGAAAAGTCGGGACGCCAAGCTAAACCCACAGAGGGAGTAATCACATGTCGGAATGCCTTGATACGTTTAGCATTTTTAAAGTTAAAAATACCGTATAGTTTAGTAGTAGCCGAAACAGATGTAGTAAAATCAAAATTGTGCTTAACTCTATTAATAGTATCAACACCGTAACCTACATTTGAAGCAGCGTCATCATTGTCGAAAGAGACATGCGGATTTACATAATGTTCCACATAATTGGGATAGATTCGTCCTATATACTTAATCGAAGGAGAAACTGTAATATATTTTAATACATTAAACGAGGCACTTAATGGCATAGAATAAGTAAATCCATAATTCATTTTATCCAACATCTCTTTTTTCATAAACAATGAGTCGGGAATACGTTCAACCCTATTATCAAATGAAGCTTCAAACGAAGATGAGATTTTTTCATACCATTTCTGCTTTCCCACTTGAGCTTTACGTTTAAAAGGGAAGTAATTAGGAACAGAAAAAGAAAGAGATGGAAATTGTGATAACGAAATAGTTGAATCGGAAAAGTTCTGTGTCATATTAGCTATCGCATCCATATGTACTACATTAAACAGAGTTGTTGAATAGTGAACACTCGATTGTGTAGTACTCTTGGTGATATCAGCAAGTCTCGTTGAATTTTGCAAATCGTAACGAGATTTTTGATAAGAAACATTAGCGCTAAAATTGCTATGAGGATTGCATTTAGAATCTTGAGTAAAATTAAAATTCAGTGAATAAGAATTTTGCGAAGTATAAACTACATCCGAGTGTGCACCTTTGATATTAGAAAATTCGCGAATACCAGAAGTATTTTTAGAATAAGCGAAATTCAAACTGCCGGAAAATTTGTAACGCACCTTAAACTTGCTCAACATCTTAGCGCCCCATCCTCCATAAGAATAGATACTTGCCAAAAGTTGAAGATCGCAATAATCGCTTATTGCAAAATAATATCCGCCATCTTGCAAATACAAACCTCTTCGATTCTCCTCGCCATATTTAGGCACTATGATACCCGAACTTCTGCGTTTTGAAGCAGGGAAAATAGCAAATGGCAGACCTATCACATACATAGGCACATCGAGCAACACCAGATACGACGGTCCTGTAATAATCTTGTCGTCGGGAATAAACTTAGCTCGAGTCAACTTAAAATAAAAGTGCGGATGTTCGAGGTCGCAAGTGGTATAATGGGCATTTTTTATATGAATCTCGTGATTTGCGTGTATACGTGTCTGTTCGCCAAAGAGATAGCCGTTCTGCTGCTCTGTATTTACATCGCAAACATAGCCTTCCTTTGTCTTAAAATTATATTTGATGGTTTTTGCAGTAAACTCATCTTTATTGTCCTTAAACACAGGAGTACCTTTAATTTCGTGAGTTATAGAATCTTCAGTACCCTCGGCATAAACTATATTAGACTCCATCTCTATCTGCATACGGTCTGATTCAAGATTCATAGTGCCGCTTTTAACCGTGGTAGAGCCATACATGTAAACATTCTTGGTAGCGAGAGAAACCATCAGCGAATCGTCGCACTGATATTCTATAGGTGATTCCACAACAGAACGTCGCTTGCGGATTTTCAATGTGTCAACTGTTACTACTGTGGAATCTTTCAAATTCTTCAAACTATCGGTGAGAACCACCGTGGGGTCATCAACCATCAACGCCAAAGTGTCGGACTTTGGAGCCGTAATTGTATCTTGTTGCTGTGCAAACACTTGACAAGATATCAACAAAAGAATAATTATGTTTAATATTTTTTGCACAAATATTGTTCAAATTTTAGCGTTAATAGTGTTACCTTTGTCCTATCGTTTAAAATCAGATGGCAAAATTATAAAATTTTCAAAAACACAAACTATGCTGTTGAAAAACGGCTACAAAAATAACGAACTATAATGACAAAAAACCAGAAAGCACGGATTTTTTTATCAGCGTTAGCATTTTTTATGATTTTGTTAACGCCGCAGAAACATATTTACGCACAGGAAACTACCAACTTAGTAAAAAAAATAGTACTCGACGCAGGTCACGGAGGCAGAGACCCCGGAGCCTTAGGGAAGCGCACAAAGGAAAAAAATCTCACCCTCGCCATCACACTCAAACTTGGCAAATACATTGAGGAGAAGATGCCGGGAGTAGAAGTGGTTTACACCCGCACCACAGATAAGTTTCTGGAACTGAGCGAAAGAACCGACATTGCATTAAAGGAAAACGCCGACGTGTTTATTTCAATACACATCAACTCTTGCAAAGACAAAAATGTAAAAGGCGTGTGCACATACGTAACGGGTCTGGCTCGTAGTCAGGAAAACCTTGAGCTCGCCATGCTCGAAAACTCTGTTATCAAAAACGAGGAGAACTACGAGGCTAAATACGGCGACATCCTCAACCAGACTATCGACTACGAAAGCGAATACATAGCCTCCACCCTATTTCAAAACGCACACCACGAACAGAGCATCTGCCTTGCCGGATATATCCAAAACCAATTCAGAACACGCACCGGACGCAAAGACCTTGGTGTGAAACAAGCCAATTTCGCAGTACTATGGCGTGCCACCATGCCGAGCGTGCTTGTAGAGTGCGGGTTCATAAGCAATCCCGACGAAGAAAAAGAAATGGCCACCGACTACTGGCAGTCGATAATTGCCTCGGCAATATTCCGTGCATTCCGCCAGTACAAAGAGGACTTAGAATCGGGCACGCTTAGTTCGTCGCAATCGCAACGCGCACCCAAAGGCGAAGTTTCACAAAAGCAACCCGCTCCTCAGCCACAACCAGCAGCTCCACAGCAACCTAAAAACAACAACTCTGGCAACAACTCTAAAATATGCCTCAAAGTTCAGTTGAAATCATCCACCGAACGCATTCCCACCAACAGCAAGATATTCAAAGGCATTGAAAACGTGGAGGAAATCAAAATCGACGGAGTTTACAAATACACTGTAGGCTGCGAACAGGACATGCAGAAAATCTTGCAAATACAAAGCGAGGTTCGCAAAAAAATACCCGACGCCTTTGTAATTGCCGTAAAAGGCAACCAAAGACTCGACATCAACGCAGCCAAAAAAGAATTAGGAATAAAGTAGTACTAAGATTTTTTTTCAAACGATTTGAAAACCGACTCCACAATTATGCTAATAAAGACATATACAAGCATGCACAAAATTGTAGAGAGAAGGAAGTCTTTCGGTTTGTAAAACTGCCAAACGCCGATTATCGCTGCTATCGATAGTCCGATACGCAGCAAGTGGCGTATAATATCCTTAACTGTAAAGTTAAAATTCACCTTTTCCATATAACAGATTTTTTATAAGGTACACCTTATATATATAGTAACAAAAAATGCATAAAAAAACCCCGCGAACCAAATCACCGGGGTATCTATTTTGTGACCAAGCTGGGGCTCGAACCCAGGACCCCATCCTTAAAAGGGATGTGCTCTACCAACTGAGCTACTTAGTCGACCTAATATTAATATTTAATCACCTTCAAATAACGCGTCAAATGTCCTTCGTTTTTGACGGTGCAAAAGTATAACAGTTTTTTATACTCACAAAATTTTTCTGCAAAAAAAAACAAAAAAAATTTTACCCCCCTCACAGATAGGTAAAACACGTAAAAACACTTTTTTTATCATTATTAGCATAAAAATACGCATTTTTATTAGTTCAATAGCAAAAGAATTTGCATATTTGCACCAAATTTTCCCGGTAAAAGAACCGAAACAGAAAAAAAGAAAAACAGATTATAAAACAAAAATAAAACACAACAATGAAAAAGCACAATTTTTTCGCAGGTCCGTCTATTCTTCCGGATTACACAGTTGAAGAAACAGCAAAAGCAATCAAAGATTTTAACGGAACAGGCATATCACTTATGTGTATGTCGCACCGCGACAAATCGTTCGACGCTGTAATGAACCAAGCAGTAGCACTCTTCAAAGAGGTTCTCGACATTCCGTCAGGCTACTCAGTAATCTTCCTCGGTGGTGGCGCAAGCCTGCAGTTCTGTATGGTTCCTTACAACCTCTTGAACAAAAAGGCTTTTTACGTAAACACTGGCACATGGGCTTCTAAAGCAGCAAAAGAGGCTAAACTCTTTGGCGAGGTTGACGACCACATCAGCAGCAAGGAAGCAAACTTCACATACGTTCCCAAGGGCTTTGAAATCCCCACAGATGCTGACTATATGCACATCACCACCAACAATACCATCTACGGTACAGAGCAGTTGGTAGACTACACAAGCCCCATTCCCGTGGTTGCAGATATGTCTTCTGACATTTTCAGCCGTCCTTTGGATGTTAGCAAATACGGCCTTATCTACGGTGGCGCTCAGAAAAACCTCTCTTGCGC
>JAGCYI010000287.1 GCA_017960885.1 Bacteroidales bacterium | reverse complement strand
TTTACGGTTTCGGTGGCTCCAACGCCCTCTTGTTTAGATAGTTGCACCTTGTTTTCGGGAAGGTTGAAGAAAGTTTCGGCATAATTGTTCCAAATAATTCCGTAGCCTTTGCTCGAAATCAGCACCGGAATCGATATCTGCGTGTTTACCTGAGTTAGGCGGCGCGGAAGACCTTTGATATTGTTGAATCCGTCCTGAAACTGCCCAAGACCAAAAAAGAACTCGCTATCGCTGCTCGAAAACTTCAAAAAAGCGGTGTCGTTGCGGAGGGTTTGTTCCACAAGAGCGATGTCGGTGGGTTTTACCTTAGATTCGCCGTTGAATTTGTCGGCGGTGTAAATCCAATCGGGCAACGAAGAATTTTGTTGATTGCTGTATCTCACCCGTAGGGCATTGTCGGCAAGGGGTGTGTAATACACCTGCTGCGCCGATGCGTAAGATATGCAAATAGTTGATAATAAAGATACTAAGATTTTTTTCATAAGTGATGAGTTTTTTTATTTTGGGCAAAATTAACTATTTTTAACCAATTGTTCAAATTTTGTTGCAATTGTCAACAACTCTGCTTATTTTCGCCCTTGAATAATTAAAAACATAATCTTCAATATGATACGAAAAAATTACTTTTTACTTGCACTAATTGCACTATGCTGTATTATAGCATCTTGCGGAAATAAGCCTGAGGTTAAGGAGGGCTTTAAAATCAAACGAGGAACCAATCTGAGCCATTGGCTTTCGCAAAGCGAGGCAAGGGGCGAAGAACGCCGCCTGCATATTCAAGAGGACGATTTTGCACGCCTCGACAGTCTCGGTTTCGACCACGTGCGTATCCCTATCGACGAGGAACAGTTTTGGGACGAGCAGGGCAACAAACTTCCCGAGGCGTGGGCTCTTCTGCGCAATGCTCTCGATCTTGCTCGCAAATACAACATCCGCGCTATTGTTGACCTCCACATTATCCGCGCTCACTATTTCAACGCTGGCAACGAGGGTGGACACAACACTCTTTTTACCGACGAGAATGCTCAACAGGGACTTATCAATCTTTGGAGCCAACTGCAAGATTCGCTCAGCGGATACAGCACAGATTGGGTGGCTTACGAATTTATGAACGAGCCCACCGCCGAAAAACACGAACAGTGGAACGACCTTGTTGCAAAAGTTCACAAGGCTATCCGCGCCCGCGAACCCGAACGCACTCTTGTTATCGGCTCTAACCTTTGGCAGGGCGTTGGCACATTTAAATTCCTCAAAGTGCCCGAAAACGACAAGAACCTCATCCTCAGTTTCCACTACTACAACCCGATGATAGTAACGCATTACGGCGCGTGGTGGACCAATATTAAGGATTACACAGGCAAGGTAACTTACCCCGGCATTCCGATTTCGCAAGAGGATTACGCCGCCGCTCCCGACAGCGTTAAGCCGTTTATTGAGCAATACACCAAGGAAGAATGGAACCGTGACCGCATTTACAACGAAATGAAAGACGCTATCGACGTGGCAGCAAAATATGGTCTTCAACTTTTCTGCGGCGAATGGGGCGTATATTGTCCTGTTGACCGTCAACTTGCCTACGCTTGGACAAAAGATATGCTTTCGGTTTTCGACGAGTTTAACGTTGCGTGGACCACTTGGTGCTACGATGCCGATTTTGGTTTCTGGGATCAAGAAAAGCATACATTCAAAGATAAAGAATTGGCTGTAATGCTTGGAGGAAAACGATAAAACTCATCTTACACAAAACAAAAAACGGACGGTAACCCTACCGCCCGTTTTTATTTAGTTTATTCATAATCCACATATTTTTCTTTTCTTTCATAACTTTATTTATAATCGCAACGTTAACTCTATTAAATACTATATTAATCTATTTAATTATGAATGACAAACGAAATCCAGAGGAACTACCCGATTGGTTACTGCCGCAAGACGGTATCGAACCCGGTATTGAAGATATATCATTGGAAGATGCTGCCGAAATAACACGTTTCTTAAAAGAAGAACTTGGTATTGATCCTACTTTGTTTTGATGGTTTCAACTACACTTTTTCAAAACTTTTTCTCCCCATTCGTATCCAACAAGTCTGCCCATAGGGAATGTGGTTTCTTTTTCGTGTGTAGAATAATATCTTATCTCACCCTCTAATTTACAGAGGTTTAAAATATCGCTGTTAAGGAAGACTATCCTGACACGGTAAAATTCACAATAAAGGCAAACAGCATACAGCCGCCTAAGGTTTACCTTAGATGGTTAGTGCCTAACACCCGGGAACGACTCTACGACTTGGACACGGACATCCTCGAAAGAATCGACGATTTTAATCCTTATATCGTAGAATGAATCAACCTCGCGGAACTCACAGCAACTATTTGTAGAATGGTCGCAAAGTTTGATTCTAACATCTTCCCACGAATCGACAACTTTAACACGGAGATCTTCAAAAGAATCCACAATCTTAAAGTTGCCATAAAGGTTGAACACCTTTCCGTCGGACTTACGGGTAATGGTGCAATTATCCTTGTCGATAATGACCTTGTCAAGTTCCACCTTCTGAGCGTTGGCGCTGATGGCAGACAACACGGCGGAAAACAGGATTGTAAAAAACAGTCTTTTCATAGTTTAACCAAAGTTTAAAAGGTTTTTTTAATTATAACGCAAAAACAGTACAAAAATGTTTCTATTTCTGCATTATCCCCTGCATAATCGAAGATGTTTGTGTTTCCTTTTTTCCTCATTTTTATTTGGTATTTAAATTATTATTTATACTTTTGCAACGGAAGTAGAACCTGAAAGGGTTTTTCATCCACCGGCGGACTTTAAAGTTCGCCTTTTTGTTCCAATATTGCACCAAAACACCTTTCTCGTTAATAAAATAGATTTAGGTAACGTCTGACCCTTGCCGTTGCTTTTACGGTATCTTATTTGATTTTACTCATTTTTTTCAGTTTTTATTTGTTGGTTCAAAAATTGTTTGTATATTTGCACCATCTCATAGGGGAAGCAATTCTCTTTGGAGGTGCAATAGGTTGCAGCAATGCAACCTTTTTTATTTGTAGTAATATATCTTTCCATTCACAATATAGATAATGTTTATAAAGTCGTAATCACTATATTTATAGTAATCGTTAATGCCATTTGTAAGGCGAGCCATTGAAAAAAAAGAACTATCCTTAAAGTTAATGATAGCAATTTGCGCTCTTTTGTCCATTTTATTTGTTGGTTCAAAAATTGTTTGTATATTTGCTGTGTCAAAAGCAATTTTGACCGGCGGGTTTCGTTAGCCTTGCGTTCCAAATCCATATCGAAGAGGAACATCGGACACCCGAATCAATAAGGTGTCCTTTTTTTATTTCCGTATACTACAAAACCTTTTATAATAATCACTTTGATTAAAGAAGTTCCTTTGTATTGATATTTTCCATTTCCCTTGGAAAATAAGCACCTCATTTGCAGTTGGAACAACCTCAAAATATTTCTTTATCGCAAGAATAATCGTTCTTGCTTGTCCTGTTCGATTAATTTTGATTAATGAACCTGGGGCTTGACCTTCTGATTTAATCAAATCTTGTTCAAGGCTCTTAATACTTGTAACTCTTTTGAGGTCGTAAACACGATACACTCCTTTTTGTTCAAATAGCAAATCAGGATTGCGTTTGCCTGTTTTGCCCAATATCCAAACTCGGTAACCGTGTTCAACAGCCGACCGCGCTACAATTAATTTGTCGTTATAATCGGGTTCAGAACTGCGACCGACAGGTGCATAAATATTTTTTTCGCCGGGTATAGGCTTATAATTCTTATTGTTTTCAAAATCTGACCATTTTCTCTTAGTTGTTGAGGTATCAATCATTTTAGCCGCCATTTTCGTACCTGCCACACACGCCTCGCATTGCGGATTTAAAGCCAAACTTTGCGGCGTTCCGTTGCACCTCTGGCACTGCCCCATAAAATACGGATGGCCTTTGGGGAAGACGACGCCTTTTTTGCCGACGTTGACTTGGAACATAGGGTCTACTTTGCAGTATTTGAGGTCGGCATCGGGGGTTTCGCGGTGGTTTTTACCGGGGAGTTGGATTACCTCGCAGCGGCAACCCCAGCCGTTGGGCGGATAGTATTATGAGCAACTATCAATACACGACTATAAAGATGCAACAGTTGAGGCAGATGTCTAAAACGCCAAGCATCTTTGATGTATTGGAATGTCAAGTAATGACCGACTTGGGTGTTAATGCAATATACTTTGAAAAATTGGAACAGTTGTCAGTCTTAGAAGATTACCCTGATACCTTCAAATATAAACTCACAGCCAAAAGTATAGAACCTGCGGAGTTTACTATTAACGATTAATATGAGGGTGGAAATCTCTTATTTCAACGGTTAAGTCTGGATTATGGTCTACAATTTCAACACGCACATCGGGATTATGATCTACAATGTCATATTGTCCACAATCACGTGGATTGTAATGTTTTTCGACATAGACATCGGGGTTGTGGTCAACAATCTCAACACGCAAATCGGGGTTATGGTCAACGATTTCAACTGTGCCATAAAGAGGAAAAACTTTTCCATCCGCTCTTGTAATCGTGCAAGTGTTTTTGTCAATTGTCAAATTGTTCCAACTTTTAACGGTTTGAGCTCCGGCGGCTTGACATATTAACGACAAGGCAAATATTAAAAACAGTTTTTTCATAGCGTTTAAACATTATTTAAAGGTTATTAACTACGGTGTAAATATAGCAAAAAATGTACTATACTGCAACAGCCGAGGTAAAAATCGGCAACAATCTTTTGTACATCTTCCACATAGCGTAACCCATAACAATGACCATAGCGGTGGGGAAGCCGAAGGTGGAGAAGATGTTGACGATTTCAGTAGTTACCATTGGTTTTATGTGTTTTTGGTTGGTTTTCAATGTTGTAGAGACGCCATAATATGACGTCTCTACGATGCCAATTGTGGCGTATTCGATTAACGCCAGAAAGGTGATGTTCCCATTTTTTTACGTTTTTATTTGTTGGTATTAAAATTGTTTGTATATTTGTGTCATCGAAAAGGTGCGTTATTTAGCTACTCGGGAGGCGTTCCCGGCCAGCGATAATGTGCCTTTTCGTTTTGCTGTTGAAACAAGAGTTTTTTCTTTGAATGAATACGGATGCTCTTGTACAAAATACTGATTATCATTTTTGATAGCCTCACAAGATAAAATAAATGGTCTTCCTTTGTATTCAATTTCATAATCAACAAAATAAATAACACCGTCGGCTATTTTCCGCTTGTAGTTTCTTCTATTCATATCTAAGGCTCTGAATTTTCCTTTTTTGATATTTTTAAGCATAGCATGAATATGTTCCGCGGCCTCTACTTCAAAAGCATTATGACAGTGTGTTTTTATCATTTCCATATCGTGTGATCCAAAATACAAGTGCTTTGTATAATAGCGGTCGTCATTGTAAGAAATAGTACCATTTTGTTTTAGTATTGATAGCATTGTTTTTTGTGCAAGCCTAAATTTCGGTTTTTCGTGGTGTGGATTGATACCTTTAAGGTGTTCAATTTGTTGCTCATGTATTCTTGCTTTGCAATCTTCCATTGCCGCTACACACGCTGCACATTGTGGATTAATCGCCAATTGTTTTGGTGTGCCATTACACCTCTGACATTGCCCCATAAAATACGGATGCCCTTTTGGGAAAACCACACCTTTTTTGCCGACGTTTACCTTCCACATCACCTTGCAGTATTTGAGGTCGGCATCGGGGGGGGCGCGGTGGTTTTTGCCGGGGAGTTGGATTACCTCGCAGCGGCAGCCCCAGCCGTTTGGCGGATAGTATTATCAGCAACTATCAATACACGACTATAAAGATGCAACAGCTGAGGCAGATGTTTGAAACACCCGACACATTCGAGGTGTTAGAGTGTCAGCCGATGCTTGATTTGGGTATTACGGCATTGTACTTTGAAAGGGTTAACGATTTGGCAGTAGTAGAGGATTATCCCGATACGGTAAAATACAAACTAACAGCGCATAGTATACAGCCGCCTGAGTTTACTATTAACGATTAATACCGGGATTATGATCTACAATTTCAACCGTCAAATCAGGTGCATTTTCAACAATTTCTACTCTCAATACTGGTGCGCTTTCAACAATGTCGTACATGCCGCACTCGTATGGGTTATAATGTGGCATTGCACGTACATCGGAATTGTGGTCAACAATTTCAATGCGCAAATCAGGTGCACTCTCAACAATCTCTACTCTGCCATGCAGAGGAAAGGTTTTGCCATCGGCTTTTCGTGTAATAGTGCAGTTGTTTTTGTCGATGGTAAACTTGCCAATAGCTATGGTTTGGGCAGCGGCGGCGTAGCATATTAACGCCATTACAAATGATAAAACGAACTTTTTCATAGTGTTTAAACGGTATTTAAAAGGTTATTAACTATAACGCAAAAATAGTACAAAAATGTTTCTTACGGCGAATGCAGAAATATAAAACAAAAAAAAACGGACGGTAACCCTACCGCCCGTTTTTTTTTATCTAATTATGTATTATGCATTATGCATTACTTTCCGCATTTCCACCAATCCAATCTTACTTCTCCTGTTCTCTTTCCAAATGTGATGTAAAGGTCGTGGATGCCTTTTGCACCAGATACTTTGGTGGTGAATGCTTTGTATTTTTCTATGTTGCCGGTAGATTTTACCAAAACTTTGCCAATTTCAGCACCGTTGGGCGAATCTATGCGGAGCGAAATTTCTACTGTGCCAGTGGCGGCGGCGGTTATCGAAAACGATGATGCTCCGTTGGTAAAATCTACACCGCGAACTCGGATGTATTCGCCATTGTCAATGTCGTTGACATACATATTGCGCTTGCCAGTTGAGTAGGGCATTTTTTCTACCACGCCGGTGTTTTCTATCCCGATTTTGGCAGATTTGAGACCGTAACCCCACGCCATTGTTTCGGCTTCAACACGTGCAAAGGGGTTGAGGGGTTTTACCTGTTTTAGAGGCTGTTGGTCGAGCCAGTAGGGCACTTCCTCAATGCTTCCGTCGGGATTGTAGTGCATTTCGCCAACTGTTACCGAGCGGCGTTCGTGGTGTTCCCAAAGGTCGATGTGCATAAGGTCGTAGTTCTGTCCAAAAATGTAGGTTTTGCCCTTAAAATCAGCAATTCCGGGGTGATTGCCACGGTCGCGTTGTGTGGGACGCATTATGTAGCCAGAACTTTTCCAAGGACCTGTGGGACTGTCGCTCATTGCATAACCCAAACCCTCTGGACAGCAGGTAGATGCAAATCCGAGATAGTATTTTGAACCTCGACGGTAAAACCAGGGTCCTTCTTGATAGTTTTCGATATGAGGCAGACGTACCACGCTGTCTTTCAACGAAATCATATCGTTGTTTAATCGTGCGTAAAATGTGTGAGGATTGCCCCAATACATATACGCCTGACCGTCGTTGTCGGTGAATACTGAGGGGTCGATGTCGTACCAATTGCTCTGATCCCAAACGAGGGGCTTGCCGAGCGGGTCTTTAAATGGACCGTAGGGCGAATCTGCCACCAAAACGCCAATTCCGTGACCGTGCAGAGGTGCGTAGAGATAGTATTTGCCGTTGCGCTCCACCACTTGGATAGCCCATCCGCCATTGTCGCGACTACGCCACGAAAAATCTTTCAACGATGCCACTGCGCCGTGCTCTGTCCAGTTTACCATATCGGTGGTGGAATAGAGCAGCCAATCGTACATAAAGAAACCAGCCGAACTCTTTTCGTTGGG
>JAGCYI010000286.1 GCA_017960885.1 Bacteroidales bacterium | reverse complement strand
GTGTCGCTTGGCAGTGGAGAGTTCTTAGTGTTGAAACAGAAAACCTCGCCTGTGCCGTCGTTGCTAACAGCAAAAACACCTGCGTTGGTGGCTATCCACTTGCGGTCGGCTGCGTCGGCGCAAATATCGTTGATACAGGCGTAGCGGAGAAGGTATTGCGAATAGTCGCCGTCGGTTTTGTTGCTTTGCGTTACAATGGGGCGCATACACCGCGCCTCGCCCGAAAATACGTCTTCTGCGTTTTGAATGTAGCCTATTCCGCTGTTAGAACCTATCCAAATGTGGTTTTCAAGGTCGCGTGCAATGGCTGTAATGGAGTTGCCCACGCGCTCGCCTGTGGTAAAGAGCGGATAAAAAAGTTTTGTGCGGTCGTCGGACGGGTTGGTGGGTGTGCCGCTTAGGTCGATGGCAAAAACGCCGTTGTTGCCAAGGTTTAGCAAAAATCCATAATCAGAAACTTGTGTAATGGAGTTAACTGCGTAATTTTTAAGCGTTTCAGACGAATTGAGATAATGCCACGACCCATCGGGAGCAAGTATATAGATTCCACCCTTGTCCACCACTGTGATGAGGTTTCCGTCGGGAGTGGCAGCCATAGCCGAAATGCGATTTTTGGGTGCAGATTCCACGCTCAGAACAGATTTTTGGTTGGCATCCTCGTATTGATAGAGAACCGCTTTTTCAGCACCTACAAACAGGTGATGATAGTTAAACGGATTAAAGAAAAGCGAATGAATTGTTTCGCCGCCCGTGGGAAAACTATTTGTCCAAGCATTGTTTTCTAAAATTGATAAACCCGAATTGCCTGCCACAAGACGGTTTTTAAAGGTTTCTATTGCGTTGAAATTATCGGTTAAAGGTCCGTTTGGAAGATAGTTTTTAAATGCAGATTCGTTGCCGAAATATAGTCCCGAATTTTTTGTGCCAACGGCTATCATTCCGTTTTCTAAAACGGTAGACGAGTTTATATAAACGCCTTCTTTAATATTGTCGGCGGCAATCTGCTTTATTAGCAATGCGGTGGAGTTATACACATTAACATTGTTTCTCGTGCTGACAATTAAATTGCTGCCGTTTGATTTTAAGGTTATTTCTCCGTCAAATTCGTCGATTAGCGAATTGCCGTTTAAGGCATAAACCTCGCTCTTATTTTGCGAAGATGAGTATAAACCAACCATCAAACTGCCATTCGCATTTGCAATGCCGCTGATAGCGTATCCTGAGGGTATTAAAAAATCGTATTTGGTATAATTATCGGGCGATTGCAGATTGATGTTGTTGAGGTCGGTATGCAGAATTTCATCTTCTGTGATAGCCCAAAGCGTGTTGCCATTTACTGCGCACATTATTACAGGTTTATATGTGCGGCAAACTCCATACACGCTCGAAAAATCTTTTTTTACGAACGAAATGCCAAATTCTCCCGAAAAAATATAATAATCTTTGCTTGAAGTAATGTGGTTTATTCGTCTGTTGAATAAATAGTTGCCTGCGGAAATATCAGCAATTGACGATACGCTGTTGCCAACGATTCTGTCGGCTTTGCCATCGGCGAAGGCTGTGATAAAAGATTTTCCGTCGGGGTCGGCGTATCCGGCTGTGATGTCGGCTCCTGATAGTAGCGTGGTTTTGGTGTAGATTTGCACATCACCGCTGTAATCTGCCACAAACACAGCGTGAGGACAGAATGCCACAGCCTTATCGCCCAAGGCGCACACATCGGCAACGTTGTAAAACGACGGACGCATTGTCCACTGTGCCAAGCAGTTGCAGCACGTTAAAACAATCAACGCCGTTGTTATCAAAAGCCTCAGCATACACGGTCGGGATTTTGCGAAATAAATGCCTCCCACGACGACGACCCGCCTTTTTTTGCTTTCGGTTTTTTTGTGGTGGTGGAGGCTACCGATGGAAATTTCATTTGAAAATGATGACAAACGGCGGCTGCAAGTGCGTCGGTGGCGTCGTATTTGTCGGGCAGTTCGGTGAGGTTGAGCATTCGGGCAAGCATAGCGGCCACCTGCTCTTTGGTGGCGTTGCCGTAGCCTGTTACCGATTGTTTTATTTTTCGGGGTTCGTATTCGTGAATTTCTACTCCGCACGATACTGCGGCGGCTATGGCAACGCCCTGAGCACGACCGAGTTTGAGCATCGATTGAGCATTTTTTTCGTAAAATTGCGCCTCAATCGACAAACATTCAGGGTGATAACTATTGATTAATCCCGTTGTTCGGCTAAAAATGGTTTTGAGTTTTAGGTAAGGGTCGTCCATCTTGTGCATATCCACAATGCCCACAGCGAGACATTTGATGGCATTTCCCAGCGACTCTATAATGCCGTAGCCCATAAAGTTTGTACCTGGGTCGATGCCCAAAACCACTGCCATAATGTATTATTTTTTGCGGTTGGCAATCTTATCCATAAAAGCGCGAAGCATTTCTAAACGACTGTTGTCCACGTCGATAGCAGAGAGTTCGTTGTAGGCGGCTGCAAAATATTTTTCTATTTTTTTGCTGCAATCGTCGGCCACTTTCATTCTTGAATATATGTCGGTAACGTACGATACTTTTTCGTAACGCTCTACTGTCTTGTCTGCCAAGTATTTAAGTAGGTCGTTGCGCTGAATAACGTCTAATTTGCCGAGGGTTTTTATTAAGAGGAATGTCTTTTTGTTTTCCACAATGTCGCCGCCGATGGGTTTGCCAAGTACGTCGGGAGTAGAAAATACATCCAAATAATCGTCTTGCAATTGGAATGCGAGACCAATGTTAATGCCAAGATTATAAAGGTGTTGCGCCTGTTCTTCGTTTGCTCCGCCAATCAACGCTCCTATTTTGAGGCAGGCAGCGGGCAAAACGGCTGTTTTCAAGCGTATCATATTGATATAATCTTTTTCGTGAACGTTGTTGGATGTTTCAAAATCCATATCAAACTGCTGACCTTCACATACTTCGAGCGCAGTGCGGTTAAAAATATCGCACACTTGCTGAGCCACATTTTGAGGAGCGGCTGCCACGTATTGCATTGCTACAAACGCCATTGCGTCGCCGGCGAGTATTGCAATATTGTTGTTCCACTTAGAGTGTACTGTGGGATGTCCGCGGCGAAGGTCGCTGCAATCCATTATGTCGTCGTGCAAAAGGGTGAAATTGTGAAAAATCTCCAATCCTAATGCGGGTTTGATGGCAGGTTCGATATTGTCGCTGAATATATTGCACGCCATAAGCGTGAGAACGGGACGCATACGCTTGCCCCCTTGTGTAAGTGCGTATTTTATAGGTGCATAGAGGTTGTTAGGTTGTTTTGGCAGATCAAGGTTGTTAAATTCGTCTTCTACCAAATGCCTTAAATCTTCAAATGTTTTCATTATCAGTTAGTTATTTAATTGGAACAACCGCAATTGCAGTCGCTTTTTTTGCCAAATTTAAAACGGTTTTTGAAACTCATTAGCATTGAGGGCAAGAGAATCAAGTTGGTAAACATTGCTACAAAGAGAGTTAAGCCTACCAAAAGTCCCAATGCCTGTGTGCCGCCAAATTGCGATGCAAAAAACATCATAAATCCGCAGAAAAGTATCAGGTCGGAATAGATAATGCTTACGCCGGTTTCGCGCATAGAGCCGAGTATCGATTTGTGCATATCGCCGCCGGTGGTGCCGAGGTCGTGTTTCAACTTGGTAAAGAAGTGGATAGCATTGTCCACAGATATTCCAAATGCAATGTTGAATACAAGTATGGTTGATGATTTTAGTCGAATGTCGAAAAATCCCATCAGCGCAGCCGTTACCAAAAGCGGTATAAAGTTGGGAATGATAGAGATAAACACCATTTTCCACGAGGTAAAGAGCCAAACCATACAGAGCGAAATCAGCAGAATTGCCAATGCAAGGCTCTGTACAAGGTTGTCAACGAGTTTGAGCGAACCTTTGGTAAATATCAGGCTCGAACCAGTGAGATTGGTCTTGTATTTTTCTTGCGGGAAATAATAGTCAACAATTTTTTGAATACTGTCAGCCACAATCATCATACGAGAGGTGCCTACGTCGCTGATACGCATTTGTATACGTGCTGCGGAGTAGAGGCTGTCGGTCATTTTGCCCATTGCGCTTATTGCCGACGCGTCGCTCATATTGCCTTTTAGGTAGTCGGCTATGAATGCGAGTTCGGTTTTCGACGGAATGGAGTAAAAATCGTTGTTGCCGTTGTAATATGCTCGTTTGATGATTTTTAGAGCGTCTGCCATCGACATTGCCTTAGATACGCAGTTGAAATAGCGGCACGAATCTTCAATCTTTTCAATTTTTTTCATAACGTCCATATTGAAAAGACCTTTCTTCTTTTTGGTGTCGATACTGATTTCAAAGGGCATAATGCCACCGATTTCTCTTTCAAAATATTTGAGGTCGGCGTAGATTCGGTTTTCCTGTGGAAGGTCGTCTACAATGTAACTCTCGTTCTTTAAGAGACTTAATCCCCAAGCGGCAAGACCAATTACTATCAATGTGCCCAAGTATACTGCCTTGCGATGGTTTTCTACAATGTTTACAAATTTATCAATAATCTTGTTAACTACTTTACCCTCAACGTGTTTAGTTTGACGCTCGTCGGGCGGTGCAAGGTAACTGAATATTGTGGGAACCATACATACCGACAGACAGAACATTATGATAATGCCTATCGTTGCCACAAGTCCGAACTCCATAAGCATATTGTTGCCCGTAAAGAGGAATGTGCAGAAACCAATTGCTGTGGTGAGGTTGGTGAGGAATGTAGCCTTGCCCACGTCGGCAATTACGCGGTGGAGGGCAAGTTCGCGGTCTTGATGGTCGCGGTATTCCACGTGGTATTTGTTGAGCAGGTATATCGTGTTTGGAATGCCTATCACTATGAGCAACGGCGGCAACATACCCGAAAGCATTGTGAGTTCGTAGCCTATCATAGCCATTGTAGCCAATGTCCAAACTACGCCTGTGCCCACAATCAAGATGGCAAACAATGTGGTTTTTACCGTGCGGAAAAACACCATAAAGATGATAGCCACGATGATGAGCGACAGCACGGCGAATATAATCAACTCGTCGCGCACCATAGTCATCATACGCTCGCGGGTGTAGGGCAATCCCGAATAGCGCACCTTTATATTATACTTGGCGGAATAAGCGTCAACGTGCTTTTCGATGCCTGTGATAAGTTCGGCGCGTTGCTTGGTGTTAACGATTTCGGGGTCGCAGGTGATGGCAAGCACGTAGCACGAATCGCCGTTGTAGAGCATTTGTTCGTAAAAACCAAAACGCTTTACTTCGGCAAACATACTGTCTAACTGCTGTTGAGTTTGTGGTTCTTCGGCAAAAATCTTGCGAATCTTAAATTTCTTTTCGGCGGTGTCTTTTTCCACGGTAATGGCATTGTTGTAGGCAAGCACACCGTCAACGCCTGTAACAGTTTTGAGGCTGTCGCAAAGTGTGATTAGTCCGCGATACTTGTCTAATTGCACAAAATCGGGGTCTTCAAAGGCTACCACCGAAAGGGTGGCGTCTTCGCCAAACATCTCCTTAAATTCCAAATAGTTAAGATAAACGCTGTCTCTCTCGCTCATAAGGGGTGTGTAGGCGTATTTCATACGAAGTCCCTTCATCTGAAATGCCATAAACACGGTAACTATTCCTATTACCGTTAGCACCCATACTTTGTTTTTGAGAATAAATTTTGCTATCGAATCCCACATATCAGTTGTTATTATTAAATAATGTTAGTCGAGGTTTGAGATACCTGTGCCAATTTTTCTACCGTCCATAAAAATATCGGCTGAGTATTCGCCGGGGTTGAGCACTTCGCGCGAAATTACGTAAACGGTGGCAGACTGAGCCTTGCCGTCGTAGTTAACCGATTTTTTTGCAGAATATGCAATCTCTTTGCCTTGATAGTTGAAGAAACTCGACGACTCGTTCATCAAAATGTCGCCGTTGGGTTTGGCAAGGCGGATGTAGATGTCGCGGCTGCCCTTGGCTGTCATCTCGTTTTCGGCTATGGTAAAGTTGATTACAAATTTTTGCGCTTTTAGCACACGGTTGGTCTCCTTGTCGCGATCGTTGAGGGCGGTGAGTTTAATGCCCACGGCTTTGAGTGTTTCAGCCTGTTTTACACGACCTTGGAGAGAATCTTTTTCGCCGGTAAGTTTGCGGTTTTCGCGGGTGGCGTTGTCGAGTTTGCCTGTTAAGCGGTCGTTTTCGGCAATAAGTTCTTGATTTTTAGTGTTAAGACTATCGATTTGAACCACAAAACTACGCATAATAGAGCGCATCGTTTCAATCTGAGCCTTGTACTTTTTAAGACTGTCGCGGTTGGCGGCTTTGGTCTTTTTCAACTGTTCCATCAACTGAACCACTTCGGCGCGGTTTTGTTCAAGTTGTGCGCTGAGGGTGTCGTTGTTGATTTTCAGTTCG
>JAGCYI010000285.1 GCA_017960885.1 Bacteroidales bacterium | reverse complement strand
GGCTTTGAAAAACGGCGAAATCCTTCTTCTCGAAAACCTCCGTTTCTACGCTGAGGAAGAGGGCAAACCCAGAGGCATCGAAAAAGACGATCCCGCTTACGAGGCTGCTAAGAAAGAGATGAAGACCAAACAGGCCGACTTCGCTAAGAAACTCGCTTCTTACGCCGACGTTTACGTAAACGACGCTTTCGGTACAGCTCACCGCAAACACGCTTCTACAGCCGTTATCGCCGACAGCTTTGCTGAAGAGAACAAAATGTTCGGTTTCCTCATCAACAAGGAGCTCGAAGCTATGGACAAAGTTCTCAACGACTCGCAGAAACCTTTCACAGCCATCATGGGTGGTGCAAAAGTATCTGACAAGATCAACGTTATCAAGAACCTTCTCGACCGCGTACAAAACCTCATCATCGGTGGCGGTATGACATACACATTCATCAAGGCTATGGGTGGTCAGATCGGTGCTTCGCTCTGCGAGGCCGACAAGCTCGATATGGCTAAAGAAATCCTCGACCTTGCTAAGACTAAGGGCGTTAAGGTATTCCTTCCCATCGACGCTGTTAACGCCGACAAGTTCGACGCTAACGCCAACACAAACGTTTCTGACGTTGACAAAACTCCCGAAGGCTGGATGGGCTTGGATATCGCCGAGAAATCTATCGCTAAATTCGAGGAAGTTATCACATCGTCGAAGACTGTTATCTGGAACGGACCTATGGGCGTATTCGAGATGGACAAATTCGCAAAAGGTACATCGGCTATCGCTAAGGCTGTTGCCAAAGCTACTGCCAACGGCGCTTTCACTCTTATCGGTGGTGGCGACTCTGTAGCAGCTATCAACAAAAACGGTCTTGCCGACAAAGTAAGCTACGTTTCTACTGGTGGCGGCGCAATGCTCGAATACATGGAAGGCAAACAGTTGCCCGGCATTGTTGCAATCCGTGGATAATTTTTTAGATTAAACATAGTAAATATGGGAAGTGCCAACCAGCGCTTCCCATTATTTTTTTATATTCTTTCTAACCTTCAAAATGGAAAGACACTACAAAGGCGTTGCTCTTTAAATCTTTGATAGTCTGAGTGTATGGAGTGTCGTCGTATTCCAAGCAGTTGTTTATACCTTTACTATATTTCAATTCTATCGAAAACTTGAAATACTGCAGATAAAAGTCGAAACCACCACCCCACTCCACACAGGGGTCCATCTTTTTGAGTTTTACCGAAAGATCACCCTCCTTAGGTTTGCCAGCTGTAAGGTCGTAACGGAGATTTCCACCAGCAATCAGGTATGGAGCCACATTGTGCATACGCTCCGCACGGTATTTAAACTGAACAGGAAACTCTAAAAGTGTGCTGTTTACGCTAATTGTTTCAGTGGAAATAGCGCTCTGGTCGGGTGTGGCATAATAATAATAGACAAGGTCGCGCTGATTAAACGAAAGGTCGAACAAAACACGGAAATCAAAATATCTGTTGAGCCTTAGGTTTGCCACAGGACCCACGTGAAAACCTACATATCTTTTAGCTTCAATACCATAAATATCAGTGCGTTCGTAAAAATCGTCGCTCTGTGTAACCCCAAAAGTCATAGAGTTGATACCCACAGAAAAACCGAAATGGCAGAGTTTGTTATTATAATCGTGCAAATTGCGCATGCTTTTTTGCGCCGAGGCGTCGAAGACAGCCAAACAAATTAATAACGATAATATATAAAGGTGTTTCATTTTCGTAAATTTACTATACAACAACTTTATATATTAAACAGCATTATAAAAAAAATATTTTGCTACCGTACATTAATTTTTGTCAAAAAAAGCTATTTCTCACCCCAATAAATGGCGGCGATACCGCAACTTAGCCACTTAAGACCCGTTGAGCGGAATCCGCAAGCGTCCATAATGTTTACAAATCTTTCGCCGTAAGGAAAATTATCTACACTATTAGGCAAATAGGTATATGCGCTACGGTCTTTCGACACAAGTCGTCCCGCTACAGGAAGTATTTTGTGAAAATAAAACCCAAACACACCTTTGATAAGAGGATTAGACGGTTCGCTAAGTTCCAATACCACAAGCCTTCCGCCGGGTTTGAGCACACGGTGTATTTCTCTCAATCCAGCAGGAATATCTGCAAAGTTTCTCACACCGAAGCCCACGGTAGCGGCATCAAAATAATTGTCGCTGAAAGGCATGGCAAGCGAATCGGCTTTCATAAACTTGATACGGTCTTGTAGGTTTTGTTTATGCGCTTTTTCAATTGCCACATTAAGCATATTCTGCGAGATGTCGATTCCGATAATTTCCTGCGCATTAGTACGTTTGGCTTCCAAAATAGTAAAGTCGCCCGTACCTGCGGCTATGTCCAAAAGTTTTTGAGGATTGTTTCGTGAGGCGATTTTAATTGCCTTACGTCGCCAAATTTTGTCAATACCAACTGTAAGTGAATGATTTAGCAGGTCGTATTTGGGAGCAATGTTGTCGAACATCATCTCCACCTGCTCGCGTTTGTTCTTGTCGCTGTCAGCGTATGGTTTTACTTCCATTTTTAGTAATAGAGGAAATCGATTTCGCCATCCATCAGGCGCATACCGATTGTTTCAAACATATTTTTATCGTAAATAATTTTGTTAACATCTATCTTAGAAAACTGTATCTTGCCCATGTCGGTCTCTTTTGAATTTCCTTCGCCGTCGCGGGTGATATAGCCCCAAGGCTTGCCATTGTTGCCAAACACCATGCGTTTTTCTTCAAAAGTAAAGTTGTAGCCAACTTCTTCAATGGCATAGTCAAGGTCAAATGTCTTGATATAATAAGAGTTGCAAGTAAGAAGGAGATTGTGCTTGTAAAAATAATAAACGGTTTTCTCTTCGTTTTTCTGGTCGAAGATTCTTCCTGTATAATATTCAAACATTGCGTAATCGCCCTTCTGTTTGGTGCGCAAATATTTGAAATCGTGAGTGTTTTCCAAAAGGAAGGTATCGCGCATCTCTTCGTCGAAATAGAAATTGTCGCCCATGCTAACCAAATCTATTTTTTCATAATTAACATTTTTTAACGCTTTGTTAAACACGGAAATAATCGAATCCGACTTGGCGAGAATCTCGTACGATTCTTGAGCTTTGGCGGTTACAAACATTAAAATGGCGCAGACGGTTGTTACAAATAGTTTTTTCATAGTACGTTGGAATTTTAATCTATCATTTACAATATATCATTGTTTAACGGCATTTTTCCAAATCTGTTCCATATCTTTGTCGGTGCCAAACTGCTGGTCAGAATAAAGCGCCCCTTTTTGTTCTATATCAAATGTCCGCTGCTGCACATCGAATGTCTTTTGTTCCGGATCTTGCTGCTGTCCAGGACGTACCTCTGGTGCTGCCTCCTCTTCTTTTTCGGGCTCAATTTCACGGGTTATACCAAAACGGCGGTTGCGTAGTATCATACGCAGCAAGGTGATTACATATTCTAAGTTAACGGCTACTGATTTAGGTCCTGGAAGCGAGGGTATCTCGTTGATTACCGAAATGTTCTCACCAGAAACGTTAGCCACATTAAACACCATTCCTCCACCGATAGGACGTTCTGGGTCATCAATAAACGAATGTTCTATTTCGCGCATGTCGTTGCGTATGGAGGTAATGTCAGAAAAATAAAACTCGTTGGTAGAAATGCTGGTCATCACATTGTCTAACCAATTGTAATTACACTTAAACAGGCTGATATAATGCGTGGTAAGTACCAAAATCTGTACACGCCAAACCGAATAGATATATGTTCCGTCTTCGTTGATCTGACGGCATATCTTCGACGAATCTATGCCAGGTGTCTCCCAATACACAGGCACAGGAATAATAATAAAGTTTTCGGGACGCACATCGCTCATGTTTAGTCCGAGTGTGGTGATAGATTTTGGCTTTACGTTCTCTTTTAAATCTTTTATCAGCCAAGCCAACATCTGCTCTTCGGTGGGTCGCTGGGCAAATAGCTTCCTTGTGGCAAGATAAGGCGTAATAAACCTATAAAAATGCCAAAACGCAAAGATAAAGCAAGATAGAACAACTATGACAGTTGGCACGGCTCGTTTTAAATAGAATATCATAATCAAACCGATAAGCACTCCCACATAGGCAAGAATGGCGTGTCCCGAAAGAAGCGAGGGAAACTCCACATGGTTTATTTTAAAATAGTTGTCAATCAGCATCCTGCGTTCTTCTTCGCTGAGTTCCTGCTCGGCAAATGGATTGCGGCTGTTAGGATTATCACTCTTTATTTGTTCTTCCATATCGCGTTAGTATAATTGATTTATAGGAACTTGCGTTCCATTATTGAGAAGTATCGTATAATCTGGAATATCGCCAATTTTCACGCCCTTTTGCAAGGTTATGCTACATTCCGAACCGTCATAAACTTTAATACCGCCATAATTAGAAAGATCGCCGAACCCTTCTACATGATATTCTGTGCTAAAATCGGCAAAATCTTCAAAATCCGCACCTTTGTAACGACGAATACCTATGTCGGTTCTAAATGAGCGTTTGTCTGGCATACGGATCTCTATGTTGGTGATTTTCAAGTCAAATGTGTTGTCACGGATATTGTTTGGTATCGACAGATATTTTTTAATGTCAACTTCGGTATAATCTTTTGCCGCAATGGATTTCAGCATTCTAATAACGGCAAGAGCAGCTGTACGGCGAGGCAACAGCCTGTCCATATCGTCGGGAGCGGAACCGCACTCAACAAGTATCGTCGACGTACCCCACAACTGCATACTGTCTCCAAAGGCATTTGGCATAAAACTGTCGCTGTATTTGGCAATGCATCCTTCTGCTATTGGCTCTACAAACTCCTTTGCAACAGCTATTAACTGCATAGCCGCACGTCTGATATCGTTAACGTCGCCCTCAGCATTGTATTTGGGAGCAAGAAACGAAATCATTGTCTGCTTGCGCTCGGGCAACGTGGTGTAATATTGTTCCTGATCGTGCATATTAAAAGCCACATCAGGCTTTATGGTTTTGTACAAGTCGCTAAGTATCCGCGATTCTGGTGCTGTCAGCCGCTGAGCGTCACGGTTAAGGTCGATACCCATAGCGTTTCTACGGCAAAACATCTCGTTGCCGTCGGGATTCAGCAAGGGCAACGCACAAATAGTAAGACTTTTGAGCAATGGAAGCGCATTTACAGTCTCTAAAAAATTCATAACATCCAGCAAAGCAAGCGTAGAAACAGGTTCGTTGCCGTGCATCTGGCTCCACAACAGCACAACGGTTTTGCCACTGCCAATGGTGTACGACTTAATCTCACGTCCCTGAGCTGAAAAGCCCTCCAAATTAACGCAAAACTTGGTTTCATGACGTTTAAGCACTGGCGCTATATCCGCGTACAAAAACCTGCGACGTGGAAGCTGAGCCTCAAAAAAGCCATTGTAACTTTCGTAATTATTACTAATTTTGCGTTGCATTTTACAGTCAGAATTTTTTCACAAATATATACTTTTTTAGTAAATTATAATACACATTTTAAATAAAACACATTATTAATATGAAATTTAATTTTTTAACATCATTTGCAACCGCCTTGCTGATTATAACTGGCTGCCAGGAACAGAAAAAACAAGAAGTGAATTTCTCATGTCAATATCCTGTAACATACGCTCTTGACGCTATCCAAAGCCTCGCTATCGAGGATATTATAAACAATGGCAAACCAGGTTCTAAGGTAAAAGGAGAGGCTCTGCCCTTCAACACATCCGACTCGGAAGGATTCATCAAACTCACTATGAAAATGAACCTCCACCCTATGTCTGAGGCATTGGGACAGGCTTTCGGAGGCAACATTTTCTACGCGCTCGACTCTACTGGAACTATTAATTCAGCATTCCTTTTAAGCGCCGACAACTCAATCCTCTACGTTTATCCCGACGAGATTGCCGCTAAGTCTACCAACGACGCCACTCCCGAGGAGACTTTGCTCTATATGCAGGGCATCGTAGACGTGCCAGTACACGCCGCTTCGATGGCTATGCAGCTTGCCAACAACGACGAATCCACTCCTCTGCTGGAACTTCTTCACCCAAACAGCATCTATATGCTCGGCAAGGTAGATGTGGAGATGCCCAAACAGCGTTTCGACCTCAGCGGTTTTGCTATCTACAAGGGCAGGACTATCTGCATAGCTGACAAATCGTGGACTACCGACATCTACTATTTCGACACCACTTCCACAGGCGAGTTTAATGTAAGCTTCTGCTGCAAGGGTCCCGACTACAAGACCGAGGACTGCGACATCGAGGCTGTGGACGTTTACAACAATCAGATTGTGGTTTCTGAAGAGACCAACAACCTCATGTACATGCAAAACAAGAAAGGCGAGTTTGAGCTTATGCCCACCGACTTTACAAAAGTAGAGGCCGACCTTTCGCATTGGGGAGCAGCCAACGCCGGTGTAGAGGGTTTCTGCGTAGACTCTAAAAACAGCATCGTATACTTTGCCAAGGAGCGCGAACCCCGAAGACTTTTCTCTTACGATATGAAGAAAAACGAGTTCCACACCGAATTCGACGATGTGGTAAAGGGCAACGACGGCGACATTTCCGACATGAAATACCTCAACGGATTTGTATATTATCTCGACCGCGCCAACTGTCTTGTTGTCCGTATCGACGTGAAAACCAAGGAGAAAACCCAATACTCGTTCCGCAAATACTCCAACAACGGCAAAGAGCACATCTATGTGGCAGATTACGGCATGGCTGAGGCTCTCCTCATCACCGACAACGCTATTTTTGTAGGAATGGACAACAACAACGACCCTGTATCAAAATACGGCGAGGAAATCGGCTTGAAGGCAGGCAGCACAGCTCCGTCGATTTTCGTTTTCAAACGTCCCGCTGGATTCTAAGATTTTTTTCTACAGCTTAAAACACGCCATGTAAAAATAGAAACGGTCGCCTGTATTACAGACGACCGTTCGTTTTGTCTAATCTAAAAAATCACAGCCCTTTTGAAATGGAAGAGCTTGAAACCTAAAAAACACATCATCAAAAAAAACTTTAATCTCTAAATCTCATGAAACTTTTCAATCGCTTCATCTTAAAAATCCACCTATGGCAAAAAGTCTTTTAATTCTTCATCCATTATTATAACACGCAACTTGCCCGATACCCTAATAAAAAAAATCTTTTAATCTCATTGCAGATTTCAAATAATAGAATATTCAATTTAGACGAATGAATATTTGTTATCAGCAGTTTTTTTTGTAACATTGCGCCATATATATTGTTGACAAAAAATCTACAAACAAATATCCGACATTCTATTCTAAACTTATCATGACCCTATCGCTCAAAAACATATATCTATCAATCAAACGGTGGCGCACTGCACGGATTATCAACAGCATATACCACAAGGCACCCGTAGTAAAGTGCGGCAGCCAGTGCGGAGGATTCTCGATACTTGTTCCCAAAGAGAAAGAGAACCTTGTGATGATGTCGTTTGGTATCGGCACCGACCTTTCTTTTTCGGAAGACATCGCCAAACTGCTCAACCCCACCATCTACGCCTTCGACCCTACCCCAAAGTCTATCGCGTATGTAAAGCAGCATCCTCTCTACTCATCGCCAAAATTTAAATTTGAGGAGATTGGCATATCTGACGCCGACCAGACTGTGGAGTTTCACCTTCCCAAAAATCCCGACTATGTGTCGGGCAGCATAGAGGCTCACGACGGATTGCAGACCGAAGCCATACAGGTGCAGATGAACACCCTTGCCACCATCTGCAAGGCGCACAACATTAAAAAGATAGACATCCTGAAACTCGACATCGAAGGCAGCGAGTTCAAGGTGCTGCCCGACGCCCTCAAATCTGGCATACCAATATCGCAAATATGCGTGGAGACCCACGAGCGTTTCTTTGCCGACAAGCGTCAAAAAATAGAATCATTGATAAGCACTCTTGCCGCCGCAGGTTACAAATGCGTGTCAAAAGACTTTGTAGAGTGCGTATTCACCTTTGTATTAGAATAAATTTGTCTTGAATTTATCCCGATTCATTAAGATTTTTGGATAAAAAAAAGGCGAAGGTCACTTGACCCTCGCCTTAATTATTTATTGGTGTCTAACGTCTTACTTAGTGTAATCCATTGCTGCATATCTCTTGTAAGAGTTGTAGCGTGTTTGAGCGGCTTCCTTAGCAGCGGCGTAGAGTTCCTGAGCCTCTGCGGGGAACGATTTAGCAAGCGATGCGTAACGTACCTCGCCGTCGAGGAAGGCTTGGAAGTTGTCCCAGTTAGGCTCTTTGCTGTCTAATTGGAACGGGTTCTTGCCCTCTTTTTCGAGTTCGGGGTTGAAACGCCACAAGTGCCAATAACCGCACTCAACGGCTTTTGCCTCCTCGGCTTGCGATTTGCCCATACCGCCTTTGGCTTTGAGGCCGTGGTTGATACAGGGTGCGTAAGCGATTACGAGCGACGGTCCCGGATAAGCCTCTGCCTCGCGCAATGCTTTGAGGGTTTGTGCTTGGTCGGCACCCATTGCAATTTGTGCAACGTAAACGTAGCCGTATGTGGTAGCG
>JAGCYI010000284.1 GCA_017960885.1 Bacteroidales bacterium | reverse complement strand
GGTGGTGGTAGATAATAACGGCGAGCCACAAGTAACCGACGTCACCCCCGACAAGCCGTACAGCCAGAGCCTTATCACCGACGGCCAGGGCGACACGTTAGTAGTATCCAAAAAAGGACAAGTAATGGGCGTAAAGGAATACAAATTCGCAGGCGACGACCGCCACCTCCTCAACGAATATCACCGTCAGCTGGATTCGTTAGGGGAGTGGCAGATAAACTTCACGCCCGACACAAAGCACCAGACCTACGCCTTCGACCACATCGGCAGCGGCGACCACGGCATCTTTGCCACCGACCAATATTACCCAAAATCAGGCAGTTACGATTTCCGCTATAAGAGCGTAGAAAGCGGCCAAACCGACCGTGTAGTTGTTGACTTCGGCAGTTATTCTGAGAAAGATTCTGTAATCTTCAAAGACAAGTACGGCGTGACGCTCAAAGTGGTTGACAAAAACATCCTCACCTTCACCGGCGTATCCCAACCCGACACCAACTACATCTACGCCTACCGTGGCGATAAAAAGATAGGTAAGTTGTTTTTAAATACTTATCAGAGAAAGATATATAATGTGGTTTTGGTGAGTGTGAATGAGGCAAAAATATTGCACGAAAAAAACGTGGAGAAGGCTGTAAAAAAAGTGGAGGAGTCTTTAAATAAAGTGTACAATCAATGTGCGGTTAGTTTTAAAATCACACATTCCGCCATTTCCATCGACGATTTAACATCCTTCTCCCACGGCGGTAGCGGTATCCTCACCGTCTACAACGACGACCAGAAGAAAGTACTCTCCGCCTACGAAAAGGAAAAAAAGATGACTGACGGAGTCTTCTATCTTTTCTTCATCGACAACGTCACCGACAAAAAAGACGGCAGCGGCACCCCCGTATCGGGCTACATGCCCCGCGGCTATAACGCCGGCTTCATCTACGACGGTGGCTCGCCTCACACCATAGCCCACGAACTTGGACACGGCGTGGCAGGCTTAGAGCACGTGTTTGAAAATTCAAACAACTCTGGCAAAACCGCCAACCTAATGGACTACTCAACAGGAGATGAACTCTGGCATTTCCAGTGGGATCAAATCCAAGACCCGAGTAGAGTGTGGATGAAATGGAATAAGGATGAGAGTGAAGGCGAGTGGACAACTGATGGTCATTACTGTCTCTTTACGTATCTTGGAATGTTGATGGAAATGAATTATGAAGATGCGGAGCGGTTAGGAAGATATGCAGAAAAACCTGATACTTATGTTTTTTCAAAGGAGGATGGCGAAACTGTAATTATGGGTGATAATAAAGAGGTAGAAGTATTTCATAATTATTTTGAAGAAGGTGAAGTTTTACCCGCTCATAAAGAGCGCGTTATTATTCATGGCCCCTTGGTATATTCTTCTAATAATCCTAAAGATAGAAGAGTTATAACAATCGGGTGTGCAGGGCTATGTGCGTTGAATTGGAAAGAAATTCCACTTACTGCTAAAGATATATCTAATGGTTATGTGGATCTTAAAGATAGGAAGTATAGTGATAATGATATAATTAACTTTCCTCCCTCGTTCGATAAGAGTGCAGACTGCAAATTGTATTTCAATACTAAAAAAACATATATGGCAGAAAATACAACATATATGGCGGAAAATACAACATGGGCTCTTTCTGGACTTCAACAGCGTAATCATGCTCTTACAGGCGGTTACCATGGAGTGGAATTGGCAGTAACTGCATATGCTATAAAATATGCTGCACAATTACATATGCAAGATGCTGTCAAAAGTTATTTGTTGCATCGTTTTGGTGATGTGTTTGCTCATTTTAAATATGAAGGAGATGAAAAAGACGTCAATTCTTCAAAATATGATAACGTTTCACTAAATCAATATATTAGTGCAATAGATGATTTTTTTAAGGAGTGTGTTAAATGTGATCAAAAACAATTTTCAGAAGGCATCTACTATCAGGATGGAAACAAGTTTTACTCAACTTATTCCGTACCAGAAACAAAACGACGATTATTAATGTTCTACCTTACAACAAAATCTGATGTTAAGAGAATGTCTCAATTAAAAGATTTTAATAGATTAAAGGAACTTACGGCGGATTATGCTCGTAATAGAGATTATAAAGAATTTGCTGTTGATGTTGCCCATGTCATCGCCAACCGTGATTTTTCTGGTGTTATGAATGAATTTTCAAACTATTATACTTTCATAGAATTTAAAAAATTATTACTTATGTTTGTTAATAGAAATGCACGGGCAAAACAAAACGAAAAGGAAATGTACGGTGATAATGTTACGTGTGTCTCAGGATGGAATACAGGTCATGAATGTGATGGATCCGCTCCAGATGAAATCCTCAGAAGACCAGCATTATTTATATTGTATGTTAAGCGTGCGGCGGAATTGTTGAATATAATTAAAGGGGAAAAAGATATTCAATCGGGTGTTGACAATGCCGTGAATACCATTCAATCTGTTGTCGTATGGGGCTTAAAAGCGGCAAATAATCCTGAAAGTGGGATTGATGTTAAGGCACGATTAGACGGAGTGTTCTATTTCTTGATTGAATGTGAGAAACATAAAAACGAAAAGGAATTCTCTGTTTCTATTCCAATAAAATTTTTGCCTAAAGAAATAGACGAAGGACTTGCTTGGCCCATGTATAGTCGTCAATTTAATGACTGGAATCTTTTTCCGTGGGATTTTACAAGAGGAGCAAATAATCAGCGAGGTGTATTGGAAAGATACCTCAGCGACAAAGGGTATTCAGTAGTTGAGCCTAAAATTGTTAATAAAGTGCAAGACGATATGCATAATACAACACCAAGTTATATAGAATTAAAAATTAAGAAGAAATGAATAAAATCAAAAATAAATACTATCTCAAAGTGGCAATCATTTTTTCATTTTTGAGTTGTTTAATACCATTAATATCATTGCATTTAGATTTATATATTTCAAGAAGTAGTTTTATATATGATGATAAGGCTACAATCGTATATTTTTTTATTTTTCTGATACAGTCAGGAATTTATCTTTTGTGTTACGGATTAGGCCATTGTCTTAATTTTAATATTAGACCATTAATTTTGTTTTTTTCATTCGGTGATTTAGTTTTCATTTTAGGATTGTGTTTGCTTTTCTCGGGATTAGGATCTGGCGACCATTTTGCAATTTTTAAAAATTTTGGTGCGGATTTATATTTCGTGCAATTATTCATGTCTAAATTTGGACTGAAGAATATTATGGAAAAAGTCGACGAAAAAAACGACAAGGAATAGCCAATCCATATGTTTCGCCTCCGGCGATCACGGAATTCCATACAATAGCAACACTCAACCTACCCAACTCGCATATAACAATATAACCAAATGTTTTCAGCCCCTTTATTGGATATCAATAAAACCTTGACAAACAGCATATTGTACCAAGCCATCAATACCCCTTCCAAATACGGGTGTGCATCGGTATTGCCATTATGGCAAGGAGAGATTCAGTGGTAGAAGCCACACATTAATTTGTATTCGTTTCATTCGTCAAATTATAATTCAACTTGTTGATTTATAATTTTTTGGTTGATAATGGTTTTTCGTTTCCTTCGTTTAATTCGGTGATAAAAGAATACACAAAATCCGCGACACTATTTTGATAAATCAAAAATTTGACTACCTTTACGCCGAAAACGGAAGGCTCAAGGCGGTGGTGGTAGATAATAACGGCGAGCCACAAGTAACCGACGTCACCCCCGACAAGCCGTACAGCCAGAGCCTTATCACCGACGGCAAAGGCGACACGTTAGTAGTATCCAAAAAAGGACAAGTAATGGGCGTAAGGGAATACAAATTTGCAGGCGACGACCGCCACCTCCTCAACGAGTACCACCGACAATTGGACTCGCTAGGGGAGTGGCAGATAAATTTCACGCCCGACACAAAACACCAGACCTACGCCTTCGACCAAATTGGCAGCGGCAACCACGGAATTTTTGCCACCGACCAATACTACCCCAAATCAGGTAGTTACGACTTCCGCTACAAAAGTGTGGAGTGTGGAAAATCCGACAAGGTAAAAGTAGAATTTGGTTCATACCCCCAAGCCGACAGCGTGGTGTTTAAAGACAAATATGGAGTAACCTACCCAATTTCATTAAAAGATAACATCATCACCTTCACCGGCGTCAGCCAAGCCGACACAAACTATATCTACGCTTATAGAGGCGATAAGAAGATAGGAAAATTGTTTTTGAATACCTATCAGAAAAAGACATATAAAGTAGTATTTGTGAGAGTAAATGGTGCGGCAAAAAAAATGAACGCAAAAGAAATCACAAAATATTTAAACAAGGTCTACAATCAGTGCGCGGTAAGTTTTGAAGACTCAATCGACAATATTTCCATCGACGATTTAACATCCTTCTACCACGGCGGCAGCGGTATCCTCACCGTCTACAACGACGACCAGAAGAGAGTGTTACAAGCCTACGAAAAGGAGAAAAAGATGAAAGACGGAGTCTTCTATCTTTTCTTCATCGACAACGTCACCGACAAAAAAGACGGCAACGGCACCCCCGTATCAGGCTATATGCCCCGCGGCTACAACGCTGGCTTCATCTACGACGGTGGCTCGCCTCACACCATCGCCCACGAACTTGGGCACGGCGTGGCAGGCTTAGAGCACGTGTTTGAAAATTCAAACAACTCTGGCAAAACCGCCAACCTAATGGACTACTCAACAGGAGAGGCACTGTGGCATTTCCAATGGGATCAAATCCAAGACCCGAGCAGGGTGTGGATGAAGTGGAATAAGGATGAGAGTGAGGGGGAGAATGTGGAGCAGATGACTAGTAATGAATTTATTCCAGAAGATAAGGAAGGACTAGTATATGTATCTGAAATTATGAAAGGAGGGTATATAACATATACACGTGATGAAAAATATTTAAATAAGTATTTTTGGGATATTTTATCTATTTTTATGCAGAGACCCTGTGTAGCCGAAATTGTGTCGAATATTCCTAAGCAAAACTCGTTAGTCTTTGTTAGTGCGAGTGTGAAAGAAACTGGTGATAATTGTGGAACAAGTGATAGGTATGTTAGAACAGAGCTAGGTGATTATAGACAAATTCTGAGCCAATTAGAACGACCTGTTCCAATAGAGAAAAGTGTTTATGAAAAAGACAAAGACATTAATAGTCTTTGGGTATTTAAATACGGACATTACGTTCTTTCTCTCGATTATCCATTGATTAAAGATCATATATATAATAAAGATATTATTAATCACATAAATGATTATTCTTTTGCAGTAGTGATAAAAATATTTTTACCACAAATTTATGAAACCTACAACAATAGCACTATTCTACTTAGACAAAATAATCAAGTAATAAAACGATACCAAGTAAATAATAGAAAAGGCATAGTAATGGTTGCTATACTATTTACTTTGGGTCATGAGTTTTTTATTCATTATCATTCTATTAACGGTATTCTCAACAATGATTTTCAATCATTCATTTATGACAGTGGCCCTAATGGGGGTGATTATGATCATAAAAACTACATCAATGGAAAAAATCTAAAAATGAATCAATACATAAAAGAGTTAAAAGATTATTTTGGAGAACATAAAGAATATAATATTACACCAGAGGATGTGGATTTGGTAAAAGAGATTCATGACTTCAATTATCAGTATTTAAGGAAAAAATGAACAAAAGACTAATAATATTGAACCTCATTTTATTGATTATCATATTAATAGACAAACCAATCTTAAATTGTCTATGTGGTAAGACTGCGGTGAGTGTTAACCTAAGCAAGAATATTACTGGTTTTGGTATTGTAGATAGATTTAATAATAAACAAGGTAAATGGTTTTATCGTAGTAATAGTGGAAATGTCTTATTGTTAGGAGATTATAAGAATAATAAAAAAGAAGGAGAATGGCTGTATTATGAAATCGGCAATAGTTTAATAAAAACACATTTTAAGTGCGATACTCTTTTTGGGGCCGCGAAAAGAATTAATAAAACAGGGAGCATTTCGGATGTTGTCGTTTTTAACGGTGACGATTATTATGGAACTACATTTAATGATACTTTTTTTGGTGTTATCGTTGAATGGAATACCTTAGAGGAACGAGATAATCACTATCAAGAATTTGATTTGGCAAAAAAAATCTATGACACCGAATATGGATACAAAAATGACGATCCTTTTAATCATAAAGTTGGCGGTTATGATACATTAGCATTAGTATTTAGTAGGTTGGGGTTGCTGTTTCGTGCCCCTTACCCTATTTTCAAGGATGATTTTCAAATTGAAGGCGATTATGTTTGCTATGTTAATCAATTTGATTCTATAATGAGTACGCTCAATTATATTTTATTAATTATTATTGTTGTCGTTAATATTGTTAACTTAATCCCCAAAAAATGAAAATTCAACACTTACATATAATAAGTTTGTTATCAATGCTTTCGTGTCAAGGCATAGAGCAGTCTGATAGTATTAATATAATAGGGAATCCTGATTCTTCAATATTTAACCAATATATTAGTAACAAATCGGTTTGTTCGTATGTATTTAACGATATGATAGAGTGTTCTATCGTTGTCAACGATTCAGGACCTTATCATTGTTTTATAAAGGAGGATGTTTTAGGGGAAAAGCAAATCTACTATTTTTGCATCGACGATGTTTTAAAATACAATTATATTCCAGAATATGATTCGCTTAATTATGATTTGTCTTTAACATATAAAGATACCGAGTATGAACTAACCAAATGGTCTACTAAATTTGAAAAGGTACCATTAATGAGAAAAAAATCTGAGGAGTATCACAAACTAGTTAACACATTAGACGACGATAAAGACCTATCAGATTTTTATAACAACTCATTATTTTTTCAAAGTGACATAATATCAGTAGATTATGAGACAAAGAAAACAATATTATATAAGTTGATAGAAATGACTCAAGTACAATTGGTGGGCAAGTACCTCAGAAGTGTTCCAAACTACGAAAACGCAATTGTTCTTGGGTGGAGATACGGATGTTATTCTTATAATATTCAGTATTGGACAATAAAAGATTTTTATGCATTAAAATCATATCTCAACGAATTGGGCGATAATTTAGATTTGTACATATTTAAACGGTTACGAAGTCAACAGTCAGAAGCATTCAAAATATGGTATGATCAATATCAATTCACTTTCTCAAAATATCTGCAATCTATCCAACAACAGAATTTGAACTATATGACCAAACTTTTTGAAGATACCGACAGTCTCTATGAGCAATATGATTTTTGTATTACTGTTGATTACCGTTTTAGTGACACACGATTCTTTTTCTTTAAAATAGACTGGCTTGAAAACAACAAAATCACAATCCACAAAAACTATATCAACAAAGAATTTTTACCAACGACTAGGATATCGAATTATTATCTGTATTATTAATCCTATCATTTGAACCGCGCCATGGCACGTCTCTACATATCAACCTCGATAAACAAATTCGCTTGTATTCCTTTTTATTCGCTTAAATTTTTGTTTTAAAAATCCCCCACCGCCCGGCGGGGGGATAAAAAGCAATATCTTTTCTGTGCTTTTCGTTTTTTCCGTAGTGAAATAAAGTTATTGGTTCAATAGTTTTTTTACCTCCTCCACCGGTAGTTTCATAACCACAGAAATCACCTCCACCGATATACCGTTGTTCTTCATTTCGGTGGCTATCTCCTTGTTGCGTTGGGCAATGCCTTCTGCTTTTCCTTCTTCTCTTCCTTCAATCTTTCCTTCTATCTTAGCGGTGAGTATAGCCTCTTTTTCGTTGGCTACGGCATCAAGGTGGCGGATATAAGTGTCTTGTTCCTCCTTGGTCATGCGGTCGAATTTCATAACCTCCTTGGCTTCCACAAGTCCGGGAACTTTGGTGTCGGATTTGATTTCAGAGTTTTTAAGAAACTCCATCCATTCGTCCATAGCTGTTTTGATGGTGTCGTCAAACGAATTTACACGAATCAAATAATATGTGGGCATAATATTGCCCGCATTGTGACGTTCGTATTTAAACTTGCGGTCTTTATTTTTGGCTTTGTCTTGTTCTTTTTCAAAAAGGGTAAGTTCTTCTTTTTCAGATATTAACAACTCATCGTTGCAATGAACGCCCACAAATTTGGTTTCACCCACATAAAGGTAATCTTTGCCAATGCCAAAATCGTAGTAAACTATTGATATAGAGTATATTTTCTTGATTTTACCATAATCGTCGCCATCGTTAAGTTGCTCTGTAACGGCTTTGGCAGCACCAAACAACACTCGCTCCATATAGTTGACGTAGCGGGTAAGTTGAATCTCCACTATGAATATTTCACCATCGGCATCTTTTGCTTTGATATCCACACGGTTAAACTTGTCATCATCGAACTTTTGATTAGATTCACTTTCAAGAATTTCTATTATCTTGCAGCCTTTCTTTTTAAGAAAAACCTCGATAAACCCTTCGAGAATGCCGAAATTAGCCTTATCGCGGAGAAGTTTCTTGATAGCCCAGTCGAAACGAATGTAGTTGATCTTATTCATATTACACGAGTTTAGTTCGCTGCAAATATATTATATATTTTCCTAAAAACAAAAAAAACAATCTATTTATAGCCATAATCAGCCACCGACAACAAAATCCGCGACACAATTTTGATTAATCAAAAATTTGACTACCTTTACGCCGAAAACGGAAGGCTCAAGGCGGTGGTAGTAGATAAGAACGGCGAGCCACAAGTAACCGACGTCACCCCCGGAGCGTTCGTATAGTCAGTGCCTAATCACCGACGGCAAAGGCGACACCTTAGTAGTATCCAAAAAAGGACAAGTAATGGGCGTAAAGGAATACAAATTCGCAGGCGACGACCGCCACCTCCTCAACGAATACCACCGACAGCTGGACTCGTTAGGGGAGTGGCAGATAAACTTTTCTAAATACGACAAGCAAACCTACGCCTTCGATCAAATCGGCAGCGGCAACCACGGTATCTTTGCCACCGACGAATACTACCCCAGGTCAGGCGACTACGACTTCCGCTATAAGAGCGTAGAATGCGGCAAGACCGACAAGGTAAAGGTAGACTTCGGCTCATACCCCCAGGCCGACAGCGTGGTGTTCAAGGACAAGTACGGCGTGACCCTCAAGCTCACACAAGACAACCTCCTCACCTTCACCGGCGTGTCGAAAGCCGACACCAACTATATCTACGCCTACCGTGGCGACAAGAAGATAGGAAAGTTGTTTTTGAATACCTATCAGAAAAAGACTTACAAGGTGGTACTGATAAGTGTTAATGGGGCAAAACTACCGAACGTACAAGATTTAGAAAATTATTTAAATAAGGTATACCGTCAGTGTGCGGATAGTTTTAAAATCGAAACACGCAAACTCCAAGTCAGCGGCATCGAAAACTTCACCCACGGCGGCACCAAGGTAGCCGGCTCGGTTTGGAACGCCTCACAAAAGGCAGTGCTTGAAGCCTTCGGCGAAAAATACGAAGACAACACCGCCTATCTATTCTTCATCCCCAAAGCCGAGACAGACGGTGTGGCGGGCTATATGCCGCGCTACTATCCCTACGGATTCATCTACCCGGGAGCAGCAAACCGCACCATCGCCCACGAACTTGGTCACGGCATCGCCGGACTCGAACACCCCTTCCCCGAATCGCAAGTTTCGGGCAGCACCCAAAACCTTATGGACTACCGCGACGGCACAGAACTCTGGCACTTCCAGTGGGATATGCTCCAAGACCCCAGTAGAAAAATATTCAAATGGTGGCAGAATGAACAGGGGGCGCAAGATTTGAAACCTACACAAACAACATCAGATTCTCTATTTTATTTAAAAATAGCCGAAACAAATTCCACATATGAACCTAAAAACTTAGTAGAAATCAAATCATATTTAGGCAAAAGTTACGAATTTCAATTAGTTAAAGGAGATTCTGTATATAGTTGTGATTGGAAATTTCAAAACACAGTGGAAAAAGATACAATATCCTTCTATGTGGATATTTCATTACCTAAAAAAGACACATTATTTGTCTCAAAAAATAATACACTCCTTGCAAAATATTGTATAAACATCACACAATTTGATGATTATAAAATAAAGATTGAAGAAATAGAAAATTATTTAAGTAGCAACGACAGTTTGTTGTTGCCAACAGAACCGGATTCGTTGATTCATATAGCCTATGTAAGAGGTGATGACCCAATAGCCTGCACATGGCATTTTAATTCTAATATCACACACAATTTATCATCATATTCATTACCAATAGATAAAGCCCTAATCGACACCCTTCGTGTTTATTGGAAAGACACCTTATTGTTGGCAACCTTAAAAATCGACATAAAAGATTTGCCCTACGTATTCAAAATCAAAGACACAAAGATACAAGCATTATCAGGAACAGAGATGTATGTGGTACAACAGGATAAAAAGCTTGACTTACAACTATTTAGAGGGGATAATGAAGTAAAAGCCACATGGAAAGGATTAAAAGTATCCAATCAATCTTATGTTACGTTGGATTTTTCCAAAACGGATAATAAAAAGATTCAAGTAGTAAATGCTAATAATAAAGTTTTTGCAACCCTCAAATTAAATATATACAAAAAATCAGAAGTAGAATTTGATGTATTACCGAGTTATCAAGGTGAATTTGGGTTTGATAATAGTATGATCAAATATAAACGACCTAAAAAATATATTGAATTTGCTACACCCTTGTTTTTAAAATATCAATATAAATATCTTACTACAATTAAGTATATGCCGATAATAACCATACAACCTAAACAAACAGCCTCTTTAAATGTTTCCGTAAATGTTGCAAAACAATTTTATCAAAATGATTCAAATGCTTGTATTAAATTTGTATCGTCAAATAGTGATTTAACTCTAAAATTAGGAACTGTCCATTCTAAAATCTTGTCTGGCGATAATATAATTACTAATAAATCTAATTTAACAATAACAATCTCAAGTGAATATCCATTGTCCAATTGTGAGCGCATCTATGCTCTTGACAATGCTAATGATACAATTGGACAAATTGCAGTATTTTGCAAGGATATTACTCAACAAAAAAAGAAATTACATATTTATTATCTTAGTGATAACAGTTTACCACCTGTTGCTTATAATGTTGATACTTTATATTTTAAGGAAAAATCTTATAACCAAGCATTTATTAATTGGTCTTTTGATATTCAAAGTTACAAATTTAAAAGCGATTTTCTTAAAAGGATAAGCGGGAATGAGAATAATTGGAAAGAATTGGCTGATTCGGTTTGGACTGAATTGAATAAAAATCACATAAATATCAGAGATAAACTAGGTAAAGATTATTATTTATTTATAGTACCTATGAAAAATTTTTCTTATAAAATTGACAATAAAAATACATTTAATAAAAATACATTTAAGGGTTTTTGTGACTCTGGAAGCTTGACTGACATAAAATACTTTCGAGATGCTTTTATTTCTATTAGTGGCTGTCAACCGCAAATTTGTGTTCATGAAATTGGACATACTTTGGGATTAATACATATCTTTGAGTCTAGTTATAACTTCAATGAAGGTTCAACAAATAATTATATGGATTATAGTGGACCTAAAAATATGAAGAGTTTTTGGTTTTTCCAATGGATAATATTGAATCAACTTGATTTTATATATTAATTTATCAAAAAATCTACATTATGAAACTTAAATTGTTATCAATATCATTACTAATAATTCCTTTAGGATTATTTGCACAGACCGATACCACATTGCATACTTTTATTTACAACGGTTTGGTAAATCATATTAACTTTTTTCAACATGAAAATGCTGAGTATATAAGAAGTTTTGATAAACAATCGATATTGCAAGCACTTGATTATTTATCAAATTATGATACAGATTCTGTTATTTATAACAATTCTGAAGGTGTAGCATATATATTATATCATATATTATCTCATGATGATAAAGAGATAAGAAAAAAAGCATTAAATCTCTGTTTAGATTTTTATCGTTTAGGTTTTGCAGGTAGTCGATTCCCAATTCAACCATCTGATATGGATGATACTATCAAAGCAAAAATTTTATATTTGATGGCAAATAAACCATATAATGAAAAAGAATTAAAAGTGTTAATAACAAAAAAGAAACGATATTTTAACAGTTTGTATACAGATGAATACTTATTAGATTTTAGAGATGTTGACACTACTCTTGTAAGTTTATCTTATGCGCGGGATAGTTTAACAAATTATCAAATGAGAAGATATTCCGAAAGTCTAAAGCAACCTGTTTGTTATGGATTTGAAGAACTTTCTGAATTATGCGCTTGGTTGTATATATATGAAGCGATACCCTTTATGGAAGAATATGTTAAACAATATCCTGATAATGAAAGAATCTTGACACATTTAGCCAGATTAGGTGTAACTAAATATGAAGATGAAATAATAGAAAAAATGTTGAATACAAAATGCATAAGTACTCATCAATTAGCATTTATTAATACTCATAAAAGTTTTGAAACAATAATACAAGGGCTAAGATTTGAAGGTCGAACACATAATACCTTTTATAATTTTGGTGCAAAAAAGAAACGAGATCGTAAAAATATTGAAGTTGATGGTATGTTTTTTAAACTTGCAAATTTAAGGGATCTTCTTTCTTGGGATTATTTTAATATGGAAATTCCCTTTGAAGGATCTATTTTTATTGATGTAGAAGACTCCTCTCTATTACCCAAATGCGAGCCAGTTGCTAAGTGGTTGGAAGAGAATATCGATAAATTAGAAGTAAATCCTAATTTAAGAGCATAAAAATTCTTTTTCATTCCTTTTAATTCGTTTAAATTTTTGTTTTAAAAAATCCCCGCCGCCTTGGCGGGGGGGGGTCCCCCACTTAATTCCTGTTGCCAATTAAATAATCCGCGACACAATTTTGATTAATCAAAAATTTGACTACCTTTACGCCGAAAACGGAAGGCTCAAGGCGGTGGTAGTAGATAATAACGGCGAGCCACAAGTAACCGACGTCACCCCCGACAAGCCGTACAGTCAGAGCCTTATCACCGACGGCAAAGGCGACACCTTAGTAGTATCCAAAAAAGGACAAGTAATGGGCGTAAAGGAATATAAGTTCGCAGGCGACGACCGCCACCTCCTCAACGAGTACCACCGTCAGCTGGACTCGCTAGGGGAGTGGCAGATAAACTTCACGCCCTATACGAAGCAGACCTACGCCTTCGACCGCCTCGGCAGCGGCGACCACGGTATCTTCGCCACCGACGAATATTATCCCAAATCAGGTAGTTACGATTTTCGCTACAAAAGTGTGGAGTGTGGCAAATCCGACAAGGTAAAAGTAGAATTTGGCGCATACCCCCAAGCCGACAGCGTAATCTTCAAAGACAAATACGGCGTAAAACTCAAAGTGGTTGACAAAAACATCCTCACCTTCACTGGCGTATCGAATGCCGACACCAACTTTATCTACGCGTATAGGGGCGATAAGAAAATAGGAAAACTCTTCCTCAACACCTACCAACGTAAGACCTACAAGGTGGTGCTGGTGAGCGTCAATGACGCCACCCTGCCTAATACAAGCACTTTAGCAGATTATTTGAATAAGGTGTACCGTCAGTGCGTGGATAGTTTTGAGATTACCACCGACACAATCAAAATCGACGACCTAAAATCCTTCTCTCACGGCGGCAGCGGTGTCCTCACCGTCTACAACGACGACCAGAAGAAAGTGCTGAAAGCCTACGACTCGAAAATGCAGGACAACACCTACTACCTGTTTTTCGTTGACGGTGTCACCGACAAGAAAGACGGCAGCGGCACCCTTGTCTCGGGCTATATGCCCCGCGGCTACAACTGCGGCTTCATCTACGACGGCGGCTCAGAACGCACCATAGCCCACGAGTTAGGACACGGCATCGCAGGATTGGAGCACGTGTTTGAGAACTCCAACAATTCAGGAAAAACCAAAAACCTGATGGACTACTCAATCCCCGAAACCGCCACAGAACTATGGCACTTCCAATGGGATCAAATCCAAGACCCGAGCAGGGTGTGGATGAAGTGGAATAAGGCGGAAGAAGAGGGGGAGAATGTGGAGAAGAAAACTAACGGATTTTTTGTAAAGTCGAAGAAGGAAGTATATGAAGATTCTGATGAAATAGGTAACAGGTATGGATATGATGATTATGACACAAACAACGATACTAATGATGATCATATTAGTGTTGATCTTAAGGGAACCACATATTTAGGGGTTTGTGATAATAAATCATTAAATAATGTTACATTTGTTTGTAATGAAGAGATTATTAATTTAGATATTGATAAAAATAATGTAAAAGTTGTTGGAGCCAATTTTGGGGGAATTGGAGAATATCTTATTTATGCGATGCCAACAGATGTATGTAATGGAGATGATTGGAAAGATAAGTCTAATCGAGATAAATTGATACAGAAACATCACCATGGTTCTATACATATAGATGTTTATGAGAATCATAATATAAAACAAAATATTTATTATAATAGTAAAGATTTAACAGATGCCAATATAGCAGAAATGAAAAAAATATTCTCTAAAAATTTAAAATATTTGGTTGCAAAGCCTGATTTCAAATTTGAACCTGATGATAATATTAAACTTTTAACGATTGATAAAAATAAAAACAATAAAATAGAACATATTGTTAATAACGAAAATTCAATAGTTAATGAATATAAAAACCTTAAAAGCCTAATTTCTGGAAATAGGATAGTCTTGCTTAAAGGGGCAGAAATATATGATTGTTGGGAATTTGATAAGATTGATGTAATAAATAATACAATCCGAATTCCTAATCTGCCTAAAAATAAATTAGAAGAGTTATATAAAAATCATAATAAAACATCAGGTAAACCATTGGTTTTTTATAATCATAATGGTAAATCTAAAAATGTGAGTTTTTATATAAATAAAGTAAAAGAAACAACGAGAGGGACAGGGAATCCTTTGGAAATACACCCTAAATTTAGTATTTTTGATGATAAAATAGTCCTTGAAGATTTGCTCAATGATAACATTTTGTCTAAAATAGAAATTTCACCTGAAAACTATGTTTATTTTACATTAAAAGAAAGTGTATATAATTCTGATGAAGAAAAGTATAAACCAATGAAAGCGGTCTGTTCTATTGGAGGTCCTCACTATTATTTAAAAGACTGGGCGTCTGTCGAACCCGAAACAAGAGAAGAAGGTCTACGTAATTATGGTAAGATGACGTTGCCTTTAGGTCAGTGTGGTAGTTTTGGCTCTGAGTTATGTATTGAAATTAGTGTTATAGAAGGAACTTTAAAAGATCATTCAGCAAGTTCGGAATATATAATGGATGAAAAAAATAGATCATTAGGTTTTTCAAATAATGGTGAGGGTGCTGTTGTTTGTTTGGATGATTCTAATATACGACTTAATGGAGAAACTTTATTGCACGAAATTATGCATGCGTTTTGTTATGAAGTGTTTTATGATGTAAATAAAGAGGGCAATATAATGCATTCTTTTGCTTCAAAATATACGGATGCAACACATACTTCTGTTACTTATATGGAAATAAAAGTCCCGTTTAGGCATAAACCATTAGCAAAGGTTAAGACTGGGACTTTAGAGGTAGACCCTAGTACTCCACCCATGAGTCAATGGAAATTTAGAGAACATATTAAACTAAATAATTAAAAATGAAAAAATTTACTTTTGCTTTAGTTGTGATTATGGCTTCTTTGTCGGTAACGGCTCAAGATCAGGAACAGGATGCCAAATATTTTTATTGGAAATATTATATGCGAGGCATTTATTTTTTGGAAGATGAATTTGAGACAAAAGCAGATTCTATATCTGATATTTTGGATTCGATAGGCGTTGTACGTTATCAAGAGGCATTCAAACGGAAAGAACAGACTTTTCAAGAAGATTTTTGCAAATTGTTGTCGTTTGACCCTAGCAATACGGATTCTACAGACATATATTTGGAAAATTTGAGCGGTTATTCTTCCACTGACCCTCATAATTATTATTTTCTAAAATTGCATAGCAAGGAGTTGTTGCCATATTGTTTTGATTTTAATAATAAATACCAAAGGTATATGCTTCTATTTTTGGAACCTTCTCAAGCGATAAAGGATTCATTGCTAAATAATTACAAATGGTACGATTGGCAACGTGCCCGGTTAGGAGATACCATTGCGGAAAATAAGGAAATCGAAGACTTCCTTAATGTCTTAAAGAATCTAAAAAATAGCAATGATTTGCAGAAATTAATTTGGGATGGTCATTTTTTACTAAGAATTGGAACAGAGAAGTCCTTAAAAACATATTTGTCAGCATTGGATTGCAACAAAATATATGAATTTGATGATTTTCGAGAAGAGTCAATTTATTCTGCATTTCGTTGCTTGATTGCTTTTCGTGGAAGTTTTTTCGACTATTATCCTCAGTATTGTCTTCTGTCTGAGGCTTATATGCGTGCACACATGGACGGATATGCTAATAGGGGTTATATATATTATCGTTATGCAACAGATTATGAACGACGTTATATTAATCAACTTGAGGAGTTCTGTCTTAAAGAATTTGGAATCGAACTGCATATCAAGATTCCTTTCTTTGAAATGATAAATTACATTTGGTTGGAAAGTGAAAAGGTTCAGGAACTTTTGGATAAGTACAAATAACAGCCAAACAGCGTTTCAATCGGATATTTTCTGTTTGAATACCTGACACAAAACACCAATCTACGCCTTTGACTACCTCACTACAGCAATCACGGCACTTTTACTGCCAACGAATATTGCCTAAAATCATAGCGTTACGATTTCCGTTTCAAAAGCGTCGAATATGGCAAAAACGAAAAAAATTGGAACATAATAGAGCAGTACAACCTTAGGCAATAACTAACAAAGCAACTCAACCTACCTCAACACACATAACAATATAAAACAATGTTTTCAACCCTTTTATTGGATATCAATAAAACCTTGACAAACAGCATATTGTATCAAGTCCCCCAACCCCTTCGCCAAGCGGGTGTCCCTCGGTATTGCCCCAAGGTCATCGTCATTCTGCGTATTCGTTCCATTCGTCAAAGCATTATGCAACTATGTTGCACAATGCTTTATCCGTGTCATTTAGTGCGTTCCGTGGTAAAAGAATCTTCGTTTGATTCGTTTAATTCGGTGTTAAAGAAAAAATTCATTTGAATTCGTTTCCATTCGCTTCAATTTTTGTTTAAAAGAAAAAAGCCCCCGCCGCCCGGCTGTGTCGCGTAAAAAAAATAACCATTCGTGTTTTGTAATCTCAGAAACAATCGCTATATTTGCAGAAAACAAACTGACAAACACAACGCGATATGACCGGAACACTATTACGAACCCCATCACCAGCAAGCGCACCGTACGTTAATATGTTGAAAACAGAAAGCGATGCGGTGAAGTTGGAGGTTGCGACTTTTTTGTTAGCATTAGTAACAGAAAAGACCAACCAAGAGAAACCTGTGTCAAAACCTCAGACACTAAGCAAAGCGGAGCGCAAACGCAAATTGATGGCTCTGTCAGGCTGTTGGACCGACGACCCAGAAGATGCTGCTCGAATGGAAGCCGCCATTAAGGAGTGCCGCGAGCACGATGTCTTACGCGAAGTAAATATGGATTGAGGATATGGAAAAATACATACTCGATACCAACACGTGGATAGAGCATTTCCACCGTCGACCAGAAATACGTAAACGTATAAAAGAATTAGATCCTGACCAACTTTACGTGTCGGAAGTTACATTGGCAGAAATGACATTTGGAGCGTTGAACAGCAAAGATTACGAACGCCATATCAAAGAACCGCAGGAACTTCGTGAATCAGTAACAGTTCTTGGCATAGGTCAGGTATGTGATGAGTACGCCGAAATACGTTGTGCATTGAGGAAAAAGAAAAAATCTCTCGACAAAGAAATCGGCAATTTCGACATTCTGATAGGAGCCACAGCCCTTCATTACGGGCTCACGGTTGTAACCGACAACATAAAGCATTTTGAGCCAATGCCAGGCGTTAAAGTTGAAAATTGGATACAGCGTTCGTGAAATCCTCATACTCCCTATCTATGGGCAAATCAGAATTTGTCGCCTCTGGCAACCACGGAATCTTTGACACCGACCAATATTACCCCAAATCAGGCAGTTATGATTTTAGATATAAAAGTGTTGAGAGCGGCAAGACCGACCGGGTGGTTGTTGACTTCGGCAGTTATTCTGAGAAAGATTCTGTAATCTTCAAAGACAAATACGGCGTAAAACTCAAAGTAGTAGACGGCAACATCCTCACCTTCACCGGCGTAAACCAAGCCGACACCAACTTTATCTACGCCTACCGTGGCGACCAAAAAATCGGCAAACTATTCTTAAACACTTATCAGAAAAAAACATACAAAGTGGTTTTGGTGAGTGTGAATAAAGCCACACTACCCGATATAGGCACATTAGAAAACTATTTAAATAAAGTGTACCGTCAATGCGTAGATAGTTTTGTAGTAGACACCCGCCAACTCTCAGTTAGCGGCATCGAAAACTTCACCCACGGCGGCACCAAGGTTGCCGGCTCGGTATGGAACGCCTCACAAAAGGCAGTACTTGAAGCCTTCGGCGAAAAATACGAAGACAACACCGCCTACCTGTTCTTCATCCCCAAAGCCGAAACCAACGGCGTGGCGGGCTATATGCCGCGCTACTATCCCTACGGATTCATCTACCCAGGCGCAGCAAACCGCACCATCGCCCACGAACTTGGTCACGGCATCGCCGGACTCGAACACCCCTTCCCCGAATCGCAAGTTTCGGGCAACACCGCCAACCTTATGGACTACCGCGAAGGCGAAGAACTGTGGCACTTCCAGTGGGATATGCTCCAAGACCCGGCGAGAAAGATATTCAAGTGGTGGCAGAATGAACAAGGGGCGGAAGCCTTTGATCTTGATTTAATAACGGGCGTAGAGTTAAGCAACGGGCATACTTTGGGAGAGGATATGTCCGACATCATAGTTTTGACACCAGGTGGTCGTCCTTTCACTTTATTAGATAATACAGTTAAAGTAGCCTTCCAATCCCAAATTAGTTATGTTGGCGAGGGCGTGCTGACATGGTTCAAAACAAGCGATGACATTACTTATACTTCATATTTCTCTAATAAAAGGTTTTTAGGATATGTTAAGGTAGTAGGAACGGATGCAAATGACATAAAAAATTATGTAGAATATTCCGACCCAGAAAAAAAACACCCTGTTTTGCTTAAAGATATAAAAACTCAGCAAAATGATATCGACAATCTAAAGAACCACGATATTATAGTTGGTCTTAATACGTTAGGAAGTGTAGACCTCTATCTTGTAAAAGGGGACAATATCTTAAATAGTAATTCCAATATTGTAAACGAGTTACAATCTGAAGATTATTACGGTGCTGGTGATTGTTCAGACTTGAAAATCAACGACTACACATTGTCTCCGTGGGTAGCGAATGTCGGCGACAAAGCCAATAATTTAAAATCCAAAATAGCCAGGAACTTTTTCGAAAATCACAATCGGGAAAATCCGGTGCATCGTGCTGTCATATTGCGTATTTCCAAATTGTTGGATAACATTGTGGAAATGCATAAAGACGAGGAATACGCGTTGGAAGAAAATGCTTTCTCAAAATATTCTGCCTTGACAACCAAATATTTTGCCGACCCAAAAACTTGGAGTCACGAAACCGAGTATAAGTATTTAGAAGAATCTCTCAAAGAATTATATAACAATAAAAAAGATTTTGAGAAAAGAATCTTATCGTGCGAAAACGCATCGCAATTAGCCGACCTCGCCTATATGTATATCAGCAATTATCCCGAAAGTATGAATTCTTATGTGAGATTGCATATTATCAACCATTTGAGCCAGGGACGGATGAACGCGAAACAAGAGTTCGGCTATTTAGATTATATCAATTCAGCATCTTGGTTATGCATTCCTTTACGCAATTTGTTGACAAACGACTATGAGAACGTGACGATAGACTTGCTTGACCCACAATATATTACCGAAGAAAACGCATCGAATATAATACGTTTATTGTCTGCCCCCGACAAATGCATAATGAAACATTTGGTAGACCACGTTGATGGAGAACAGTTTGCTATTTTGACAAGTAAACTACTGAACATTTGGATAATATCTCAGGGCGACAATTTATTTAATACCGAGGATGCTGAGGATTTTTTTTTGTGGCAAAAAGCAGATGTGCTTGAATGTTCCAGTGCCCTTAAAAATGTGCGAACTGCAACCCACAAATACAACGACCATAATCAGATTGTATTTGAACAATATTATGGATTTATGATAGAACACGGCACTTCTTCTACACACAATCCATTAAGTCCGTTTGCAAAAATAAAATTGAAATTTTCTTCAAATCCTAAATTCTTCAATCTAGAAGATGAGGATTTTAAAAAATTATTAAAAAATAAGGAGATCTCTATACCAGCATTTTTTCTTGATTGGATGTGCTATGCTTATAACGACGGAGAAATTGAGAAATATGTAACAGGAACCATTGCGTCCGCCGCTACTATCGCATCGTTTTTCTCGGCATCAGCAGCCGTAGCCGCAGGAACAGAAGCAGCCTCCTCAGGGTTTATTTATGGACTACATGTAGCCGACCTTGTTGGTTCTACATTCAATATGTACGCGTATTATGCTGCCTTAAATGAGGTGATGAAAGGTACTACGTTTGAAAAATCTTGGAGTTATATTTCACCAGCCTTCTCTGTTGTTAAGCCCTCTGTTGTTGCCTTAAAGTCGAAAGAATCCATAGTAGCGTTAGATAAATTCACTGGGATTTGGAATGGTTATGATTTATCGGTGAAATTAAAAGAAGGCCTTACAGAAGAAGACATTAAATGTGTTGATACGTTTTTAGAAGCATATAATATAATTATAAAACAGAACAATGAAAAGTCAGAATAATAAATCAAACAACAAAATAGGAGATTCTATATGGCTCGAATTAATTTTCGAATATATAATTGTGTTTTCTGTTTTGGCTGGTAATATTACAGATGGATTACCATTTACATTAAAAAAAAGTCATTTTATTTCAGGCAGATTAATTGAGTTTGATCAAGATGTGTTAGTTGTAGAAGACAAGGACAATGGACATGTTAAATGTTTAGGGTACGATTTTCCTGTAGATTTGGCTAAAAATGATATAATCGAGGCTTATTATGCTGTCATAAAGCATCCATATTATGCATTACCAGGTGGACGTGGTTTCCTTGGTTATTCAAGAAGTTCTCTCATAATTCAATTAAAAGTCAATGGAAAATTGGTAAAAAAATACAGTTGGTACGAAGAACATAAGACTCCGTGTTTAGTGTTAGTTATTCTTGTAATAATATCTGCAATTCATTTGTTGATATCGAAGCGAATTCGCGAAAAGAAGAGAGAAAGAAAAGAACTTAAAGACAACGAAATAAAGAATCAAGCCCCCTAACAACTTCAATAACAACCCCCTCAAACTACCTAACTCACCAACATAATACAATATAAAACAATGTTTTCAACCCTTTTATTGGATATCAATAAAACCTTGACAAACAGAATATTGTACAAAGATAAAAGACCCCTTCCAAATACGGGTGTGCATCGGTATTGCCATTATGGCAAGGAGAGATTCAGTGGTAGAAGCCACACATTAATTTGTATTCGTTTCATTCGTCAAATTATAATTCAACTTGTTGATTTATAATTTTTTGTTAAATATAAAGTATTTGTTTAATTCGTTTAATTCGGTTTTAAAAAGCAAAACAAATTCGTTTTCATTCATTTTCATTCGCTTTAATTTTTGTTTAAAAGAATCCCCCACCGCCTTGGCGGTGACGGCAAATCGCCGTAGTTAATTATTTTTTGGAGAATACAAAAAAGAATATTATATTTGCGGTGGAATAAAAAACATGCACTATGCCCAAGTACTTAGACCCGAAAGCAGATTTAACCTTTAAAAAGGTGTTTGGAGAGTATCCGGAACTTACAATAAGTTTCCTCAATGCTCTTTTGCCGCTCAAAGACGACGAGAAGATAACATCTGTATCTTATCT
>JAGCYI010000283.1 GCA_017960885.1 Bacteroidales bacterium | reverse complement strand
TGATTCGCTCAGCGAAGAAGACCGCAAGGTTTACAAACGTTATCTGGAAAGCGTGAGCCTTGCCCTCAGCCTCGACGACTCGAGCCGCTACGAGGGTTATTGCGACGGTCATATCGACGGACTTGCCGAAGGCCGTGCCGAAGGTCGTGCCGAAGGTCGTGCCGAGGGCGCACAGTCCGAAAAACTCGAAACCGCCCGCCGTATGAAAGCCAAGGGATTTGACAACTCTACAATCGCTGAACTCACCCAGTTGCCCCCCGACGAAATCGCAAAGTTGTAGACCGATAATAAATTCATTTGAATTCATTTTCATTCGCTTAGATTTTTGTTTAAAAAAAAGAGCAATCGCATAAGCGGTTGCTCTTATATTATTAATTCGTGTTGAAAAAGTTCTAGTAATGGAAAGAACTTCCTGTTAAAAATTCTCTCAGGATTGATGTCGGCGGTATCTCATCGTCAGGCACTTCACGGAAGTACGACAGGAATTTCAGCAATCGTTGAGCCTCACTATATTCGGGAGTGGTTTCGTTCACACCGCGCAACACCGGCGTTGCGTAACGTTTGATAACACCAAGTTCGTAAGGTAGTGCCGAGTTGAACATTACGTCAGCCTCCTCTTGGAACGGGAAAATATTTTTATCCTCGCCTCTGCGTACCGACGGCCAACGTTTGATGGTTTCTTCTGCGCTGTAATGGCGGTAGCGGAAGTCGCGTATTATGCGGCGCAACAAACGGTTGTCGGTGGTGGGGATTCTATTGTGCGAGTCGATAGCCACCTGAGTGAGAGCCGAAACGTAGATTTTGTATTTGTTTTCGGCGGGAATTTTCTCGCTCAGTTTTGGGTTCAAGCCGTGGATGCCCTCTACCACAAACACAGTTTCGGGACAAGCCGTAAGTTTGTCGCCCTTGTATTCGCGGCGTCCTGTTTGGAAATTGAATGTGGGCATTTCCACCTCCTTGCCCTCCATCATAGCGAGCATATCGTTGCCAAATTGCTCATAGTCAAGAGCCTCCAACGCTTCAAAATCGTATTCGCCATTCTCGTCTTTTGGAGTGTCCTCACGGTTTACAAAATAGTTGTCGAGCGAAATCTGCACGGGTTTCAACCCGCACACGCCGAGTTGCACGCACAAACGTTTTGAGAATGTGGTTTTTCCCGACGACGACGGTCCTGCTATCAGCACCAACTTTGTATTTTGTTTTTGCTTGATGGTTTCGGCAATTTCGGCAATTTTTTTCTCTTGGAGAGCCTCGCCGAGTTTGATAATAAGTCCGCAATCACCTGAATCAACAGATTTGTTGATGCTGTCTATTGTGTTAATCTTCAATAGTTTAACCCATTGCTTATTTTCGCGGAACACCTCAAAGAGTTTTTCCTGCATCTCCAACGGTGCTATGGTCATATTTTCGTAGTCGGTGGGATGCTGCAACAACAGTCCGTCGTAGTATGGAATCAGGTCGAAAGTTGTGATGCTTCCTGTCGACGGTGCGAGGTAGCCGTAGAAATAGTCGCAGGCATTTTCCAAGAAATACATCGAAGAGTATAGGCGAGCACGTTTTTTGAATATGTCGACACGCTCGTTTAAGCCCATCTTGCTGTAAATCTCAGCCACCTTGCTCGACAGCATCTCACGGCGTTCAAACGGAAGATTGTTCTTTACGATTATCTTCATACGCTCTTTTATGTCGTTGATTTGCTGCAATGTAGGTTTGTAATCCTCACCCTCTTTGGTCTTGAACTCGCAGTAGATACCTTTGCTGATAGAGTGCTCGATATTCACGTTCAACTGCGGCAGAATGTCGGCCACCGCCTTGATGAATATAAATTTGAGCGAACGGCGGTAAAGCCTTTGTCCGTCGATGTCCAAAATGTCGAAAAACTCTATCACTTTGGGTTTGAACACGTTGTAGTTCAACTCTTTGATTTTGTTGTTGACCTTTGCGCCAAGAATCGGGCGTTTTAAAATTATCTTTTGGTCTTCGGCAATTTCGGCAAGCGTGATGCCAATGTCGTATAATTTAGTAATGCCTGTGTTTCGGCAGATTATCTCAATTTTTTTGTTTAAAATCATATTGTCTTTTCTTTTTTAGTTAATAACTTAGTATACGTTATTTTTGTCGTACGGTTTGCTCAATTATTGTTTCTTCAATTATTTTAGTGCAAATTTTGCAATATTGGTCGTAGTCTTTATATCTCATTCTGCAATTAGCGCTAGGCCTATACACACCTTTGGAGCAGTATCCTCCGCCCTCGAATGCTCCTACTTCTATGTCGGTGCGGTTTTTCGGGGTAGGTATCGGGGCATTTGGGTCGATATCGTCTGCCCATTTTGATTTAAAGTCCTTAAGGTTTGTCAGGTTCGGTGTCAGCAATTCGCAACTGCTTTGTTGAATGTTGAATGTAACATCTTTTTCGTACTCGTCGCCGAGACCAGCAAAAGCGTGACCGAACTCATGCAGGAAAAGTTCTTTGCTGTATTCGTTGTCGATACAAAGGCAGGTGTAATAGTTGTAGAAGCCGCTTCCACCGTATTGGTCGGTGTTTATTAAAATGATTACATGCTTAAATGCGGTGGACTGTGCCATATCGTAAATCGCCTTGGAGTTTAGTGAGGCAATGTAGCGTTCAATATTAAAAGTGTTGAATTTAAAACCGAGCGATGATTTAAAGTTTAATGCTCTTGTCATCATGGCTTCTTTGTTTGGCATCACTACGTTGATAGTGAATCTGTTGCTGTATTTGCTGTAAGGTTCTGTAGTGGTTAGCCATTGGGTAAGTTTTTTTGCATCGTTTAAAAATTTGTCCATTTCGTCATCGCCATACCATTCGGGCAGGATGGTAATATTGATTGGATTTCCCTCGGATGTGGCACTGAGAATTGTTTCGGAGTATTTTTGAGGAGCGTTTCTCATCTCGAGCCTGATGTTTATTCTTTTCGACAGTATTTTAGAAAACACGTCACAGCTGTCGTGTCGGTAGATGTTTACCACAGCCTGGTTCTTTGGCATAGGCATAATAACGCTTTCAGGAAACGATTTAGTTTCTCCATTTTCGGGACCGGTGCTTTGCCATTCGTGCGAGAGGGTACTGTAACTATAGGTGTATAAAACTTTTCCAGATGCTGCGTCGGCTAGTTCCATGTAATATCTGCCGTAATGGTGGCATTGTTTCACAGTATGCCTTTCGCCACCCCATCCATCGGATGTAGTGAGCGATACGAACACACCTTCGGCACTATCTTTAGAGCACACAGCGTTGTAGTCGATTCTCAACGTCTTGTCGTAAAACCACTGGTTGAAATCGTCTTGTGCCATTAAATCAGAGACACTTATTAAAATAGAGATTAGTATAGATATAGTTTTCATTCGCTTGTTTTTTTGTGCAAAAGTAGTAATATATTAAACTAATACGATTTTATTTTTCGATTTGTTATTTATTTATTCTTTTACCCTTTTAAAACCATTAATTTGCTGAATATTTTTCCATCTATTCAAAATTACCAATAAAAACCATTAATATTTATATCATATTAACATTTCTTTCATTCTAATTTTAATATATTTAACTTTAATAATATTCCAAAATATAATTATTCTTTACAAAATAAATAAATTAACAATTATTTAATATTATTTATTTTGATATTTCAATTAATTATTCTATCTTTGTATCATCAAAAATAAAGAAATATAGTTTATTAACAACAACAATTTAAATTTATAAGAAAATGAGACGATTGAAATTGAAACTTGGATTTAACAAAGAAACCGCAATTGAAGACCGAAAATCTAAACTTATGCTTTGGCTTTCAGTCTTGTTTCGTGGTCACAACGCAGAAATTGTAGAAGAAGGTCACTTTGATACAATGAGTTATATCGTAGCAATGAATTCCGATTCTGATTGTTAGTATAGATTAAATAGAATGAGCCATTTTTTGGGGCGGACATTGAGAGGATGTCCGCCCGTTTTTTTTGTATTATAATTTGTGATTATTATTTATGACTATATTATTATGCTATTTTATTATCCTAAATGATATAAATAGTGCCTAATCAATACCATTTGTTTGTTTTTTATCTATTCAAAATTACAATTAATTATAAATATAGTAGTTCTTTTAACAAAAATTAACAATTATAACTATTTATTTTTATTATTTGTCTTATAATGTCTAAGTGATTGATAAATAGTATTATAAATATCGGATTTTGAGCTGCTGAAAATTGCAAAATAATTATTTCATTAATAAAATAGAAAAAATATATAAAAATATTTGCATATGTCAGAAACATTTATTATCTTTGTATCGTAAAAATTAAAAAAACAACACAACATTAATAACTAAAATTTTAAGAAAATGAGACGATTGAAATTGAAACTCGGTTTTAACAAAGAAACTTCTGTTGAGGAGCGTAAATCAAAACTTAACCTTTGGCTTTCGGTATTGCTCCGTGGTAGAAAGATGGATGTTGTAGAGGAGGAGCACTTCGATACAATGAGTTATGTGGTAGCAATGTCTTGTTCTGAAGAGTAGTCTTTAAAAAGACTTGCTAAGATTGTTAAAAAAAACGGACTGCAAAATTTAAATTGCAGCCCGTTTTTTTTTGTATTTTTTTACACAATTACCAAAATTTTTTATTTTTGCAGCCTGAAAACACAACGTTTTCGCCCTATTTTGAAACATATTAAATGTAAGCAACATGTCAGGACATAACAAATGGTCAACCATTAAGAGAAAAAAAGGCGCATTGGACGCAAAACGCTCGGCGATGTTTTCGCGCATTGCCAAAGAAATAGCAGTGGCAGTTAAAGAAGGCGGTCCCGATCCGGACGGAAATCCCCGTCTCCGCACAGCAATCCAGAATGCAAAAGGCGTTTCGATGCCTAAGGACAATATCGAAAGAGCAATTTCTAAATCTGCAGGCGAAGGTGTCAACTACCAAGAAATCACTTTCGAAGGTTACGCTCCCGGCGGCGTGGCTGTGTTTATCGAGTGTCTTACCGACAACAACAACCGCACAGTTGCATCTATCCGCTCTATTTTCAACAAGCGCAACGGCAGCCTCGGCACCAACGGCAGTTTGTCGTTCTTGTTCGACCGCAAAGGCGTTTTCACAATCCCTGTTAACGGGAAGGATCCCGACGAACTCGAAATGGAACTTATCGAAGCAGGTGCCGACGACATTGAACGCGATACCAACGAAGACGACGAGACTATCTTCACCGTTTACACTTCGATGGAAGGTTTTGTAGCTTTCCAGAAAAAAATCGACGAACTCGGCGTTGAAGCTACTAACGCTTCGCTCCAGCGTATTCCTAACAACATGAAGGAACTTTCTACTGCTGAGGGTGTTTCGGTTCTCAAAATGATTGAGGCATTCGAAGACGACGACGACGTTCAGAACGTGTTCCACAACCTCGAAGTTACCGAGGAGATGGAAGCCGCAATGGAATAGTTTTTTTTTAACGAAATGAAATATGGAAAAACGGAGGAACTTTTTAGTTCTTCCGTTCTTTTTTATATTTTTGTCCACGTATTTTAAAGGCAATGTCTGATTTGGTTGGCAAAAATAGTGGTTTTGGATTGACAGAATTGTGGTCAAAAATTCTGCCTCTACTACTCTTTTGTGTCGCAATGTTGCCGCAAGTGACTTATCCTCAGCAGCTTGGTAACGTGCCGGAAGAGGAGGTGGTTGTTTCTCAAGCCAAAATGGACAGCATCCTGAGCCTCATTAAACCCGATTTGCCCGACAGCGTTAAAGCATTGCTTTACAATCAGGTAGCCATTTCTACTTCAAGTATTTCTGAGCGTTTGAAATACGCCAACATGTCTATGCAGTATTGCAGCAAGTCGACCGTTGACTCAATAATGCTGCAAAACAGGCTTATCATCGGCGCCTGCTATTTTATTACTGGCAACAATACGATACTTTTGCCTTATCTCCGTCATACTGCGCTTTTGGCTAAGGATGCCAAAAGTAATTATGCCCTCCAAAATACTTACCGGACCATGTCGCTCTACTACGAGCAGGTTAACAACAACGACAGTATGTTCTATTACTCCAAAAAGGCGTTGGAGCTGTGTATCGAAGAAAAGGATACTTTTTCTATTTCTCAATGTTACAAAGAGTTGGCTGTAAAGTATCTCAACAGGGGATTTTACCATGAGGCGGGCGTCAACTACCAAAAAGCCTTGGAACTGGACTCTATTGTGGGCGACCTCGCAGAATACGCCGCCGATGTTTACAGAATAGGGGAGATGTACACCGTGAACGACAATGTGGATATTTTCAAGGCTAAAAACTACCTTACCAAGGCGGTGAAGATATTTAATTCGATTGAAATAAACACTTATAGGAAAATGGTGTATAAATATCTTGCGCACAATGCCCTTGCCTCAACATATATTATGCTTGCCGACACCACAAAAAACGATGCTTATGCCGACAGCTGCTTTTATTACAACAAGATGGCACGCGATTTTTTCCAAAAGTCGGGATATGCCGATTATTATTATGCCTATCTGTGGATTGTTTATGTTGACTATTTAAAATATTACAAACGATACAATGAGGCTGTCGACGTGCTTATGTCGATGGAGAGCCATATCACCAAAGGCAATGTGGATATGCTCAATAATTATTACAGCCATTGCCGAAAGATTTTTGCTCTTAAAGGCGACTACAAGCGTGCATACGAGTATATGGACCGTCATTACAAGCTCGACCTTGTGATTATTCGCGATAGTATAATCAATGTAATATCAGACTCTAAGACCGAACAGGCGTTGGCTCTGGAAGCCGTTGAGCGTGAAAACGCTGAAAAACTTTTTGAGGCAGAAACCGAAAAGCTGAATGCCGAAACCAACAGGCTTATGACTCTTATTTTCTCCCTTTTGGTATGCCTTACGCTGGTTTCTCTTGTGGTTTTCTATATCTGGCGGTTGTGGGTGATAAAACGCAAAACCAACATCAAGCTTTCGGAAACCAACAAGATGCTCGACGCTCAAAATACTGAATTGCAGATTCATAAGGATATTATGCTCGACCAATGGCATGCCGTGGAGGAGGTTAACTCCAAGTTGCTCAATAGTATACACTATGCGCAACGGATACAGAAGGCTGCCGTGCCGTCGGAATCAGCTGTGCGCGAAATATTCCCTGATAGTTTTGTGTATTACAGGCCTCGGGATATAGTGAGCGGCGATTTCTATATGTCGATTAAGTGCGGCAGATATTCGGTGATGGTAACCGCCGACTGCACTGGTCACGGTATTCCGGGCGCGTTTCTCTCCATGCTGGGCATTTCGGCTCTCAAAGAGATTCTTGCCACCGAAGACGACGCTAAAAATCCCGGAGATGTGCTCGACCGTATGCGCGACTTTATTATCTCTACCCTTACGCAACCAGGTCGCCGGCATCTCGACGACGGTATGGATATGACCATCTGCAGCTTGGATTTGGAAAACAAAAAAATGTATTACGCCATTGCCGACCAGACAGCTGTGCTGGTGCGCAAAGGTGAGGCTATAAAACTCAAGGGCGACAATATGCCTGTAGGACGGTCGTATCTGGGAGTGAGAAATTTCCTTACCCAGGTTACGATGATCGAACCCGGCGACATGTTGTATATGTTTAGCGATGGTATTCAAGACCAGCTGGGTGGAGAAACTGCCGAAGATGGCACGCAGAAGAAGTTTTTTATACGCCGTCTTATGGCTTTGCTCGCTGAGTTTGCCGACAAACCGCTTGATACACAGCAACAAACACTTGACAAAACCATCAGCGACTGGTGCGGCAACACCCCGCAGGTAGACGATATGACATTGGTGGGCATTAGAGTAGGGGAGAAGCCTGCCTCCAAACCTAATATTGTCTCTGGGATTGTAAGTGCCATTTTGCTGCCGTTGTTGATGGCAATTTCGTTGTCGGGATATTCGCAGGGGCATAATGTGGATTCGTACGAACCCAACAAACATCAGATTGATAGCATTTTGCATCTTATTAAAGAAAGCACGCCCGATAGTTTGAAGGCTTATTATTACAATGAGGCTGCCAATATTACAAACAATGTGTCTACGCGTTCAAAACTAGCACATAAATCGTTGGACTATTGTTCCGAAGCCGACTTTGACTTAATTCTCAAAAACAATTATTTGATTGCATATTATCATTATTCATCGGGCGAGATAGATGCATTTTTGAGCTATATGAACAACAGCATAGCTATGGCGCAACTTACAGATAATCTGTCCTCTCTGCATAAATTTTATCGACTTTTCTCTTCTTACTACGATAATGTCAACAATAGCGACAGCATGTTCTATTACATAAATAGGGCGTTGGATGTAAGTATTAGTTTAAATGACACCGCCGATATGTCTCGGTGTTACAAAGATATTGGTTTGAAATATTACAACAGGGGCTATCTGCAAGAGGCTGAAAAAGATTATCGCAAGGCTATAGAGCTGGATTCGTTGCGGAGAGATTCGCTCGGACTGGCTTATGGTTATTACCGTCTTGGCGAGATGTCGGTTTACACCACGCATGCCAACCACACCATTGAAGAGGCCAAACACTATTTGACCAAATCTATTGCTATTTATACCGCGAAACCACCTACGATGTATTCTGATGTGATTTGCATGTATCTGGCTTACGACGCTCTCGCTGCAACATATATCACTTTGGCAAAACAGACAGGCAACAGCCGTTTCGCCGACAGCTGCTATTATTACAACAAGCAGGCGTGTGATTTCTTTATGCAATCAGGCTACGACGATTATTACTGTTATGTGAGTATGGCGTCGGCAGAGTATCTGATTTTTAAGAAAAAATATAACGAGGCTCTGAAACTTCTGCTTAGCGTTGAATCAAAAATAGCCACCAACAATTACGACCTTATTAGTGTTTGCTACGACAAGTTCCGCCGTGTGTACGAAAAACTCGGCAACTACAAGAAGGCGTTTGAGTATTACGAGAAGCTATACGTTTCGCAAAAACAGCTTACCAACGACAGTACCGCCACCACCATTGCCGATTACCGAGCAGAGCAGGTGGTGCGAGTGGAAAAAATCAAGCGTGAAAATGCCGAGCAGATACACGCTGCCGACAGGGAGCGCCTGACCTTAGACCGCAGCCGTTTGAAAACATTGCTTATCTCGTTGATAATAGGTCTGATATTGATCTCGGTTTTGGTGTTCTATATTATTAGAATGTTGCGAGTTAAGAAAAAGGCAAACGAGGCTCTCGCACTTAAGAACGAGGAGTATGTGACCCAGGCTACCGAATTGCAAATACACAAAGAGATAATAATGGAGCAGTGGCGCGATGTGGAAACTATCAACAATAAGATTTCGCGCAGTATCGAATATGCCCGACGCATACAGCAGGCGGCGTTTGTGTCGGGCGAGGGTATCCGCGACCACTTCCCCGACAGCTTTATATTTTTCAGTCCGCTCGATGTTGTCAGCGGTGATTTTTATATGGCTGTTAAATGCGGTAAATATTCTGTGATGATAACGGCAGATTGTACAGGGCATGGTATTCCTGGCGCATTTCTGTCGATGCTGGGTGTTTCGGCTGTTAAGGAGTTTATGGTTACTGAAGATGACGCCCTAAATCCGGGCCTTGTGCTCAACCGTATGCGTGATTTTATAAAATCAACTCTTGTGTCGCAAGCCGACCACCGTGTTGACGATGGCATGGATATGACCATTTGTTGTTTTGATTTTGAAAAAATGACAATCCATTATGCCATTGCCAACCAGACCGCCTATATAATCCGCAACGGCGAAAGTATCAAGCTCAAAGGCGACAGTATGCCTGTGGGACGATACATACGTGATGATTTGCCATTCAGGACTCTTGAAATAGAGATTGCAAAAGGCGACATGGTGTATATGTTTAGCGATGGAATACAAGACCAGCTGGGAGGCGATGTCCAAGAGCTGGGCTCACAGAAAAAATTCCTTTTGCGCCGTCTTGTGCCTGTGCTTGTGGATATTTCCGACAAGGCTGTCGACACTCAGTGCGAGTTGTTGACTCAGGCAATAAATAATTGGCGCGGAGATGCTCCACAAGTAGATGATATGACACTTGTGGGAATTCGTGTATAAAAGATTTGTTTTTCAATTGTTTTTTTCATTTTTTTGCCTTACTTTTGTAAGCTCAAATAATCTGCCGTCTTGAATAGGATAAAGCTTATATTGCCCCTTGTGTTGATACTTTCGCTTTGTGCGCCGGTATTGGCGTTGCCTTACGGAGACTCTCCGGGTGGTGAGGTTATGGACAAAGCCCAAGCCGACAGTTTGCTCGCTCTTATTACCGACGACACTCCCGATAGCCTTAAAGCTATTTATTACAACAAAGTGGCGTATCAGATCAGCAATCTCGACCTCAGACGCGAATATGCGCAATTGTCGCTGAAATGCTGCAACCATCAGTATCCAGAGCTTATGCTCGACAATTATGCCCTGATTTCCAACTGCTATTATGTTACCAACAAGATGGATGGCTTTTTGCTGTATCTGTTTACTGGAATCAGAATGGCAACAATCAATGGCAATAACGGTTATTTGCAGCGTTTTTACAAGATGATGTCGGTTTATTACGACCGTAGCAACAAGAGCGACAGCATGTTCTACTACATCAACAAGGCTCTGGAAATATGCGTTACCGCTCACGACACTGTAAATATGGCTCTGTGTTATCAGGAACTTGGACTAAAGTACGCCAACAGATGTTGTTATAGGGAGGCAGAGTCGTGCTACCGTCATGCTTTGGAGCTGGATTCGATCAGGGGTAATAAGCTTGAATATGCTATCGACTGCTACCGTTTGGGCGAATTGTTTGTGGAATGGTCTAAGTCTGATGCTGATATTGTTTATGCAAAAAACATCCTGGTTAAGTCAGTTGGTTTGTTCGAATCGCACAATTCCGACAATTATCGTTACCAAATATTCAGTCACCTTGCTTACGATGCCCTTGCTAAGGCGTATATATGCCTTGCCGAAAAGAATGGCAACGATCAATTTGCCGATTCATGTTTTCATTATAACCGTCTGGCCCGTAATTATTTCTTCGATTCGGGCTACGATGCTTATTACTGTTGTTATGTAAGCTTTACTTATGTAGACCATCTTATCTATTATAAAAGATTTAAAGATGCACTTAAAGTATTACTTGCATTAAAAAAGAATATTAATAAGAATAACATCGACTTACTGTATAAATATTTTTCTTATCAACGTTGCGTTTATGCAGCTTTGGGCGACTATCAGAACGCCTATGCCTCGTTGGAGAAATATATAGAATATAGCCGTTTGCTAAGCAACGACAGTACCATGACTGTGATTTCTGATTCAAAGACAGAACAGGCAGTGATGATAGAGCGTATCAAACGGGAGTCGGATTTGGATATATATCGTTCGGAGCAACGGAGAATGCAAACATTTAACATTTCTCTGATTGTGGTGTTGTGCTTGGTTTTTGTTTTGGTGATTTTTATTCTTAGAGCGTTGAAGTTTCGACAGATGGCAAACCAAGAACTGTCTGAGAAAAACCAACTGCTGAATCTTCAAAAAAACGAGATAGCCGCACAGCGCGATGAAATTACTCTGCAACGTGATGAGATAGAGACTGTTAATACGGAACTTGTGCGTAGTATTAATTATGCCGAACGTATTCAACGTGCTGCGGTGCCTACATCTGCCGATATTGATAAGATTTTTGACCAATGTTTTGTTTTTTACCGTCCACGCGATATTGTAAGTGGTGATTTTTTCCGCACTGAAAAATGTGGACGATATTCTGTAATGGTTACCGCCGACTGCACTGGACATGGCATTCCCGGTGCGTTTTTATCGATGCTTGGTATCTCCGCCCTTAAAGAGTTTTTGGTGTCGGAAGAAGATGCCGCCAACCCTGGAACGGTACTTGACCGTATGCGTGAGTTTGTAAAGTCCACATTAGTAACATCTTATGACGGACTGAATATCAGCGATGGTATGGATATGACCATTTGCAGTATTGACCACAAAACAATGCAGATGCGTTATGCAATTGCTAATCAACGTGCTTATATTGTACGCAAAGGCAATATTATTAAACTTACTGGCGACAAAATGCCTGTGGGACGCTCGTTTATGGAACGTGAACATTTTCAATCATTTACCATAGCACTTGAGCATAACGACATGTTGTATATGTTTACCGATGGTATTCAAGACCAGTTCGGCGGCGAAAAACAAAAAAAATTCAAACTAAACCGCCTGGTAGAAACTCTTGTTGCGGTTGCTGAGAAACCAATTGACGAGCAGTACCAGATTATTGACAAAACATTAACAGATTGGCGTGGCGACAATCCTCAGGTTGATGATATTACTATGGTGGGCATTAGAGTGTGATTTCACACCTTATTTATATTATACCAGAAAAAAAATATCCATTTTCTAAAAAAAATCTCTCAAACTGTTTTTTTCTCAAAAATAAACCATAACTTTGCGCCCGAAAATAGAAGTAATATATTATTGATTTTAAATTAAACATTTACATTATGTATTTGGACGCTGAAAAGAAAAAAGAAATTTTCGGAAAGTATTCCTACGGAAAGTCTAATACAGACACCGGATCTGTT
>JAGCYI010000282.1 GCA_017960885.1 Bacteroidales bacterium | reverse complement strand
TGAACAGGACGATTATACAAAGAATCGGAATTATTGGAAGTACCTGAAAAACAAACTTAAAAACGAAGCCCCCGAAGTGGTTAGTGCCACTAACCAATTGAAACTTCTTGCACCTGATGGCAAACATCGTTTGACTGATGTTATTTCACAAGAAGGCGTTTCTGAGTTGGCAAAGCATTATCCTAACAACCGTGCCGCCTCTTTCCTCGATTGGTTCACATACAGCGATAATTCCATTGACGGGCAGAGCCGCAAAAAGGCGTATACTTTTATAGAAAGCAACCTTGTGGCTGATAGCGATGTTGGTTCGGTGAAGGCGTTGCAGCAAATTCACGCTTATATTTTTGGTGGATTGTACGATTTTGCGGGCAAAATCCGCACTAAGACTATTTCAAAGGGTGGTACGATGTTTTGCCTTGCGGAATATTTGCACGATAATCTCAAAAACATTGAACAGATGCCCCAAAATACTTTTGACGAAATTGTTAGCAAATATGTTGAAATGAATGTTGCTCATCCCTTTAACCTACCACTTTTTATGAAAGGCATAGATTATTCGTATTATTATGAGCAAAATTAATTTTGTTTTTTCATCTTTATATCTTATATTTGCAGTAGTTATAACATTTAAAAATTACCAATTATGAGAAAAGATTTCGGTGCAAAAGCCATCCTTTTTCCGATGCCTGTACTTATTATCGGAACTTACAACGAAGACGGAACTCCCAACGCTATGAACGCCGCTTGGGGCGGAATTGCCGACGATACAAAGATTTCGATTTGCTTGTCGCCGTCGCACAAAACCGTGGCTAACCTTAAAAACAAAAAGGCGTTTACCGTGCAGGTGGCCGACGTTAAACATTTGGCGGCTTGCGACTATGTGGGCATCGCCTCGGGCAACAAAACCGCCGACAAGTTTGCCAAAGCCGGTTTTCACGCCACAAAATCGTCGAAGGTAGACGCTCCTCTTATCGACGAACTGCCTTTTGCCCTTGAATGTGAGGTAATTAGTTACGACGACGCTACTTGCCGTCTTTTGGGCGAAATCGTAAACGTTACTGCCGACGAATCTGTGCTTACCGACGGCAAAATTGATATTGCTAAACTCAACCCGTTGGTATTCAATCCTGTGGCTCATACTTACCATACAATTGGTGCGGCTGTGGGCAATGCATTTTCTGACGGTAAAATACTTATGTAATATGCAGTATTCTTACACTACATCAGGCACTTGCTCTAAGGCAATTACTTTTGATAAAGACGAAGACGGAGTTATCACCAACGTAAAATTTTATGGCGGATGTCCGGGAAACTTGGCTGCAATTTCAAAACTTGTTAACGGTATGACAGCCGACCAAATCAACAATATTCTTGCCGGAAACCGTTGCGGAGGCAAGCCCACTTCGTGTGCCGACCAATTGGCTAAGGCGGTTACATCTGTTTGATTATGATGAAATTAGGATTTTTGGCTACTCTGTTTCCGTTTATTTTCGGATGTACAAATATTCCGATTGAGGGGTTAAAATCGTTGGAATTTGGCTATTCTGATGGTCGCCGCATAAAGGCTGTTTACAAGATAGATAGCGACAGCACAGGCTATACAGTTACCATTCAGAAGGGATATTCCGACGATAATTTGCCCACATTCACTGTCACAGCGCAACAGATAGCCGAATTGGAACAAGTCTTAAATTCATACGAAGTAGGGCAATGGGACGGTTTTAAACGTTCTGCCCTTAACGTAAGAGACGGCATCAATTTTCACCTTTATATTTGGCTCAAAAACGGCAAAAGCATCCACGCCTCTGGTTATGAATCCTATCCCAAAAATTATAAGGAAGTTAAAAAGGCGTTGGAAGAGTTTTTTGAGCGATATCAAGAGTAATCATAAAAAAAGGGGCTCATTTCTAAGCCCCTTTTTTATTTGGTTAAACCGCAGAATTACAACTGAATAGTCCACATATTGATTGAATATGGGTCGATTTTTTCGGTGAATTTGGGTTTGAGTTTAACATTCTCTTTTACAGGGATAATGGGCTGTTTCTCGTAGTTGTTTTCGTCGTCGGGATTGCCGGAGATGACGGTTTTAACTGCATCGGGCTTGATTTTGAATTTGGCAAGGTCGATGGTGGCAGAGGCAGCCTTAGCACCTGCGTTACAGATTTTTACAAAAAGTTTCTTGGTTTTGCTGTCGTAGATAACAGATTGTCCGAGAAGATTGTCGTCGGTGCGGTCAAACTTAACGCAGTCGCCGTAGAAATAGTCGCCCGAAGATTGTCCGAACATCTGCTGAACGTAATAACTGCAAGTGAGATAGGGCTTTTCGTTGTCGAAATAAATCAAATCAGGATCCCAACTATGTGCGCCTTTGCGTGCAAAAAGAGGTGCGTAAGAGGTCATTACCACAATGTCGGCGTTCTTTTCTACGTGAAGGAGGTAGAGGCCTTCGGCAAGTGCATCGATAAGTTTTTTGTCTTTTGATGCGTATTCGCCAAGGTAAACTTTGGTCTTGCGGTTGCGCGGATAATCGTCGTATTGACGTTTGTTGAGGAAATAGTCGCGAGGTTCGTAGTAGTGCTCGTCGAGGATGGGGAGTCCAAGTTTTTCGGCAAATTTCCAACCCTCTTCGTAGTCGGGATTACCTGCGTGCGAACCAGGTCCTGCTGTGCCCACGATGATGATGTTGGGATATTTTGCCATAATTTTGTCGTACATATATTTGAAACGCTCCTCAAATTCGGGAGTGATTTTTTCCTCGTTGCCTATGCCTAAATATTTGAGGTTGAAAGGTTTAGGGTGACCAGCATCGGCGCGAACTTTGCCCCATTTGGTAGAAGCGTCACCGTTTGCCCATTCAATAAGGTCGAGAGCGTCCTGAGTCCATTTTTCCATATCTTCCATCGGGCAAGCGTCCTGAGCCTGTGTAGGCCACATATTCCAGCCGCCGTTGGTACCTTGGCAACTTACGCCGCAGGGAAGAATCGGAACGGGCTCCATATTAAGGTCTTCGCAGAATTGGAAATACTCGTAGTAGCCGATAGCGAGCGACTGATGGTAGCCCCAAGTG
>JAGCYI010000281.1 GCA_017960885.1 Bacteroidales bacterium | reverse complement strand
TTACAAAACGGCAGATTTTGGAGTTTTGGTCGTAAGGGTCCCAAATAGAGAACTCAACTTTTTTGGCAAGTTTCTCCACTTTTTCGTTTGGTATTACCACAAATTGCTGATTAGAAGGCGAATCGATGTATAGTTGATAGCCTTTGGCTATGAAGGTCTTTGTTAATCGCATCGCCATCTTGATAGCGTGCTGAGCGATAGTGAGATAGAGATTGTTGGTGAATAACGCATCGAACTGAACTCCTATTGTGCGACCCTTTGCCGACAGTGCGCCGTGACGTTTGATAGTGGTGAAAAAGTGCTTAGGAGCATTGCCACGAGGAAAAACTACCGCCTCGCCGCATAGAGCGCCAACTTTTGTGCCACCTATGTAAAAGACGTCGCAATGTTGTGCAAGCCACGGCAGCGTTACGTCGGTATCCTCTACCATTAGTCCGTAGCCAAGACGTGCGCCGTCGATAAAGAGCATTAAGTCAAATCGTTTGCAGATATTATCAATCTCCTCGATTTCGCTTTTGGTGTATATTGTGCCATATTCGGTAGGAAATGTAATGTAAACCATACCGGGTTGAGCAAGGTGCTCGCGGCTTTGGTCGTTGGTGAACCATTCCAAATATTTGGCAAGGTCGTTAGGCAACATTTTGCCGTTGTGATGGGGCAGCGCTATCACTTTGTGACCCGTAAACTCTACCGCGCCCGCCTCGTGGATGTTGATATGTCCCGTTTCCACAGCGATAACTGCCTCGTAAGGCTGCAAACAACCGTCAATCACCGTCATATTGGTCTGTGTGCCACCATTTAAGAAAAACACATCGGCATTTGGGCATTCAGTGGCAATGCGTATTTTTTCGCGAGCCGACACCGACCACTGATCAAAGCCATAAGTAAGACTTGTAACATCGTTGGTTTCTATAAGATATTGTAATACAACAGGATGCGCCCCGTTGTTGTAATCCGATTCAAATGATAACATAAATTTTGTGATGGTTAAAATGTTCTTTTAAGGTGCAAATGTAGGGATTATTTTGGTAGATTTAGCAAAATCTCGCTTTACATCATTTTAGTTTTCTAATCTGACTAAATCTATTTGTGCATTTCCTGAATCAAGTTTAAGGTTGTCATCTGATAGTTCTATTATATTCCACGGCATAAAAAGCGAGGTTTCACCGTTTGTTACTTCAAATTCGATGATGTTGTTGTTTTTCATCCGCCAAGAGGCAATTTGTACCTTAATATTGTCTCCATTTGTTATTATTCCCCCATTCGGATAAAATAGGAAGTATAGTCCGTTATCAGCGGTTTTTGTGCCCCAACCACCTATAATATTTTTGAAATTTGAGTATTTAGAATTGTTGTCGTAAAAGGTTTTTGCTGCATTTAAATCGCTTTCGTAAGCGTTGATAAAATATTTGATAGCCGCAGAATACTCTTCTGCGGTGAGAAAAGTAGCCATATTTTTTATATATTTGTTTACGTGAGTGCTTGCAATTTTGTATTTTTCATTTGGTTCTCCGATGTCAAAAATGCAGAACTTTCGGTTTTGCATATCAATTATTAATATCACACCGTCGTAACCGTGAATTGATGCCTCGCCCTTTCCAAAGTCGTTGTATTCATAAAAATCCATTGCATAGTTTTCGGTAGCATTGTTGTCGTTGCTTGGTAACTTGTTGTTTCTGTTGATAGTAACTATCACCATATCAATATTATTTCTAGCAACAAATGTTTTGGCTCGTTTTTGAATGTTGTTGTATTCTTCGGTGGATAGCAAATGAGCAACGTCGTAGACTTTCAGAGATGAGTCTACGTAGGGTGTGGCGAGTGCTAACTCTTTCTGTTGTTCTGTAAGATTTCCTTTGAGAAAAGATTTGTTAACCAAGGGTGTTGCGTCAGTCCGTTTGGCGATTTCGTATTCGTCCCAACCGTTGGATGATTCTGTCTTCTGTGCTTGAAGATTTATCGTAGCAAGCACCATACACATAATGTATAAAAGTGTTTTTTTCATATTAATAATAATTATAAGTTTATTGTTATAACGCAAAGTTACAATTATTTGAGATTCCGCCAAAACTCGATTACCTTATCATCTCTGACGGTATCTCAGTGGGGTCGATGTTTAGTTGTTGCCGGCTGTCAGCATATCTAAAAACGCCTGAGGATTGTAAATGTCAATTTTTGCGGCATTAAAATCGTCGGTATTGCGTGTGATTATGGCATCCGCACCTTCTCTTAATGCTGAATAGTACTGCATAGCGTCTTCAAAATCATTAAAATCAGAAGCGATTGCCTTGTCGATCACCACTGAATCTATGGGAGTGACATTACATTGTTTTACAAAACTTGCAAACAAAGAGACAATTTCAGCATTTGTTTTTTTGTGATGGGCATTTAATATGTAACTTGCTGTTGCGAATGAAAGTGACGAAACCAAAAGCGTAAAATACCCTTTCTGTGCCAACGATATGATGGTGGATGCGGCAGCAAAATCTTTGCGGCTGCCAAGATAGTCGATGAGTATGTTGGTGTCAAGAAACAATTTCTTTTTCATAGCCTATCCGTGTTTGCGCATCAAATATTTCAATTTCAAATCATCATAATCGGCATCTTCGGGCAATTCAAATCCCTTGACAAGATTTGCCACATCGTCTGAAATACGCAAATCTTCGCGTGGAATCTTAGGCCAACCATTGTTGCTGACCTTTTTTTGAGAGGTCAGTTCCTTTTTCTCCGCCGGATTTACAAGGTGTTCGGCGAGCCAAAGGCGGTTGTCCAAACTCAATCCACTAAGTAGATTTAATAAATTATCGAGTGAAAATGTAGCGTTCATAGCCTTTTGTTAAAACTTTTGCCAAATATACAGTTTTTTGTGGGAATGACAAAATTTATTTTTCTAACCTTTTGAAGAATATTACCATTGCCCCAAAACTCGATTACCTTATCATTCCTGCGGGTATCTCAGAGGGATTGAACATTACTTCGGAATGGTTGTCCCAAATGAGTTCTTTGGATTTTTGCTTAAAGTATCTTCGGCGGAAGGTGATGCGGTATATCTTGGAAACTCGGTAATAGGTATCGCCTTCACGTTCAAAATGATGGTCTTCTTCAACTATTCTATAAATATAAG
>JAGCYI010000038.1 GCA_017960885.1 Bacteroidales bacterium | reverse complement strand
GGTGGCTGCCGACTGCGAACGTTTTGGTGCACAGGGCATTACTGTTCACCCCCGCCCCGACGAACGCCATATTCGCAAAAGCGATGTACGTTTGCTTAAAACTCTAATTACTACCGAGTTTAATATCGAAGGATACCCTTCAGAAGATTTTATGAACCTTGTGCTCGAGGTAAAGCCCACACAGGCAACTCTCGTTCCCGACGATCCAAGTCAGATTACTTCTAACCACGGTTGGGACGTTGTTAAGTACAAACCTTTTCTTCGCGATGTTGTAGCAAGGCTCAAAGATGCCGGCATCCGCACTTCGATTTTTGTAGACACGCACCACGAAAACATACTCCACGCCGGCGACCTCGGTGCCGACCGTATTGAACTTTACACCGAACCATTTGCTTCGATGTTTCCCACCGACCCCGAGGCGGCCGTGAAACCGTTCCGTGAGGCGGCTGAGCTGGCTTTGGAACGCGGCATAGAGGTAAACGCAGGTCACGACCTCAGCCTCGAAAACCTGACATACTTCCTCAAAAACGTTCCGGGAGTAAAAGAGGTGTCGATAGGTCACGCACTCATCTGCGACGCGCTCTACTACGGTCTTGAAAACACGATAGGAATGTATCTCGACCGGATTAACCAAGCGTATATTAATTCATAATGCATAATTAAGATTAGAAACAAACAATCAACATTTACTAAAATAGATAATAATATGAAAAAGAACATCTATCTGATTCTGACGTTGCTGATGACACTGTTTATCGGCACGGCATCGGCACAGGTAACCACATCGGGTATGTCGGGACAAGTTACCGACGACACCGGCGAAACACTCCCTGGTGCAACAGTAATTGCAGTACACACACCCTCTGGTACACAGTACGCATGTATCACCAACGAAAACGGACGTTATATACTGCAAGGTATGAAACCCGGCGGTCCTTACAAGCTTACCGTTCAGTTCGTTGGCAAAAAACCTGCTGAATACGAAGGTATTTATCTGCCTTTGGGCGAAGTGGTTAACGTCGACGCTCAGCCAAAAGACGAAGCTCAGGAATTATCAGAAGTGGTAGTGGTAGCCGAAGCTCCCAAAGCCAACACCGGCGCAGCCACCAACTTTTCTCTCGACAATATCCAAAACACTCCTACAATCAACCGTAGCGTTTACGACGTGGCAAAACTCAACCCCCAGGCAAGTATCAACAAGTCGGGCGGTATCTCTTTTGCCGGCAGCAACAACCGCTACAACTCGTTCCAAATCGACGGTACTGTTAGCAACGACGTTTTCGGACTTTCTGCCGACGGCACCAACGGCGCTCAGACTGGCGCCAACCCTATCTCGCTTGAGTCTATCCAAGAAATTCAGGTTGTAGTTTCTCCGTTCGACGTTACCCAGTCGGGCTTTACCGGCGGTGGTATCAACGCTATCACCAAATCGGGTACCAACAAATTCACCGGCACAGTTTACGCTTATTACACCAACGAGGGACTCTACGGCAAGTATTCTCAAGAAAAAGAAAAAGAGTCGAAACTCGACAACGAGCTTACACGCATACTCGGCGTCAACCTTGGCGGCGCAATTGTAAAAGATAAACTTTTCTTCTTTGTTAGCGCAGAAAACACCAAGAAAGAATGGTCTAACTTGTATTTCCCTGGAGCTGACTATAAGACTGCCGATGGAAAATACGACTATATCACAGTTGAAGAGGCAAAGGCAGTTGCCGAACAATTCAAAAAAGTTACTGGCATTGAAGAAAACTACGATCCTCGCGATTTGGAACAGAGCGCATGGAACATTCTTGCCCGTTTGGACTGGAACATCAACACCAAGCACAAACTCGCCCTTCGCTACCAATACAACGATTCGTATCGTGATAGCTATTCATCAGGCACTTACAGCAATGGCTACCAAACATATTACTTTGCCAATTCTGGCTACAGAATGTATGACAAAACCAACTCGGTGGTATTAGAGTTGAACTCTCGTTTCAACGACAAACTTTACAACGAGTTCCGTGCAGGACTTACCACAGTTCGCGACCACAGAGAAACTGCCTATACTTCGCCCAACATTGAAATTAATTCGGCTGGTGGCGAATACGACGCTGTAAACAATGTATTCAAAACTGGAAACAAAAGAATTTATATTGGTACAGAATACTCTTCTGGTGCAAATGGCTTAGATGTAGACGTTTACACATTAGAAGACAACCTTTCGATTTACAAAGGCGACCACACTCTCACTTTTGGCACACACGAAGAGTTCTACCAATTTACCAACCTCTTTATTCAAGGTGTCAACGGTGCTTATTACTACAACAGCACACAGGACTTTTTGAACGATAACGCTTATAAATTTGGTTACAACTTTTCTGACCCCAACATTACAGGCACAAACCGTTGGGCTGGCACAACAAAGGCTGGTCAATGGGGCTTATATGCACAAGACAAATGGAGAGTAACCAATTACTTTACTTTGACATACGGTTTGCGCCTTGATATCCCTGTTACATTCAACTCACCCTCTACCAACCCGCAATTCAACGAAAGCGACTATTCAAATAAATACGATGTAAAAGTGGGCGAAACTCCCAAGACAGCTATTATGTGGTCGCCAAGATTAGGATTCCGCTGGTATGTAGACAACGACCGCAAGACCCTCATCCGTGGTGGCGCAGGTATGTTCACCGGCCGTGTTCCCTTTGTATGGCTCACCAACCTTTGGAACAACACTGGTATAGAGATGAAAGGCACTACAATCAACAATCTGAAGGATACACCCGAAAACGAAGCTCCTTCGTTTGCACAATACGGCACCGACCCTGTTGCCGCTATGAACTCTGCTGTTGGCACAGCATCGAAACCCACTATCAACACTGCCGACAAGAATTTCAAATATCCGCAAGTGTTCCGCACAAGTCTTGCTGTTGAGCAGAAACTTCCTTACGGTCTGAAACTTACCGCAGAAGGCATCTATTCAAAAACGTTGAACAACGTATTCTTTGAAAACCTTGCCCTCACCGAAAGCAACAAAGTTTATGCAGTTGAAGGCGTAGAGGCTTCGGCAGCTCCATATTTCTCGATTAATTCAGGTGATTATTATTCAATCATCAACCTAAGAAACACCAACAAAGGATATACATTCTCGCTTAGCGGCAAAGTAGAGCAGTCGTTTGACTTCGGTCTCAACTGGATGGCATCATACACATTCGGACGTGCAAAATCGGTTAACGACGGTACAAGTTCGGTAGCATACTCCAACTGGAAATACAACTACTCTATCAACACCAACTCTATCGACGAACTTTCTTACTCATTGTTTGATGTTCCTCACAAAATTATGGCATCGGTATCGTACACCACACCTAAATATGCCAACGGCTTATTGTCATCTACTATCGCCATCACATATAACGGATTCAGTGGTCAGCGTTACTGCCTGAGCATGAACGAAAGCACCGACTACAATGGCGACGGTCAGAAAGGCAACTCACTGCTATATATCCCCACAGAGGCAGAACTCGCCAATATGAAGTTCAAAACAGATGAAGACCGTCAGAAATTTGCAGCTTGGATTGCCGACGACGATTACGCAAGCGAGCACCGTGGTCAGTATGCATGCCGTTATTCAAACCTCGCTCCGTTTGAGCACCATTTCGACTTGCACTTTGCCGAAAACATTTTCTATTTGAAAGAACGCGGCGGCAAAATCCAGCTTACTTTCGACATCACCAACTTCGGAAACCTCCTCAACAAGGAATGGGGTACTTACTATTCTTCAGCTTACACACTCCAAGTGTTGAAAGTTGAAAGTATAGACACAAACGTTGACGACACAAAATCGCCAGTGTTCTCATACAACAACAAAGAACTCGAAATCAACGACGTATTCTCCCGTTGGCGTGCTCAGTTAGGTATCAAGATAACATTCTAACGCATCACACCAATACTTAATAATTTAAAACGCCGCCTGACTTTGAGAATAAGTCAGGCGGTGTTTTTTTGCGAAGCGGCAATTATTCAAAAAAAATTTACGCAAAATCCTTACGGCATTAATCAAAAGGTTTTATCTTTGCAGCGTAAAAAATGTAAGCGACAGAAACAGACAATGAGTACAAATTGTATAGGAACATCGTTTGAGAAACACATAGGAATTGTTTTTTGTCTTGGAAGAAGGCAAAAAGATGCGTTAGTTTTT
>JAGCYI010000280.1 GCA_017960885.1 Bacteroidales bacterium | reverse complement strand
TGTGTCATCAGAATTGAGAGTGCCGTAATATTCTCCGCTTTTTAATGTGTCAAACGAAATGGCGAACAATACGCCACAGTCAACATAACTGTCGTAATCCAAATATTCGGGATAGTCCTCTTGTTTTAGACAATATTGTGTGGCAAAATACAATGGAGATAATTTAGACATAGGGGACATTTCGGTATTAACAAGCACGGTACCGTAACAAGTTTTATTTACCTTGTCGATACCAACAATAATCATACGTTTTGGTTTGCTTGTGCGCCCGTCTTTGAATTTAAGTCCATCGTTAATGGTCAAAACCGTGCGAAACAATCCTCCAACAACAATTTTTTCTTCTGTAACTTTTCTTTGTTCCGCATTGTAACGGTCTTGCATCTCCCTAAAATCCATCACTCAAAGCACGTTTAATAAATTGGCGTTCTTTAATTACTTCGAGCATTCCGTCGAGCGCACCGCCTGCCTTAGCCATTGCGTATAGGGTTATTTTGGTGTCCTCGCCGGTTTTGTCGGTCTGTCGTTTGGCTTGTTGCCACGCCTTGTCGTGCGAAAGGTCAGACAGTTTGTACGAATTGATATCCAAACAGTTGGTAATCCACTTGTCGAGTATTTCAGTGTTAGATTCCGAAAGTTCGTCCATATCGCAGTCAGCGCCTTGGGCAAGTTTTATAAGTTGATGGTTTTCGTCTGTGGTTACTGATATTGTATTATAAAAATCTTTCAGATCATCTGACACCTTGTTTCCATTTTCCACGCTCTTGATTACCTTGTAAGTGAGTGTTGGTACGGCGCCGTGTCGTCGTGCTACGAAAGAATCGTCCATAATCGGCAAACCCCACGATACAAGATGCTCCTGTTGGGCAAAATACATTATCTTAAAGAGGTGTATATAGTCCAACCCTTGCGGCACTTTTTTTAGAATGTATGCCACAACTGCCTGAATTTTAGAAATTTGGTCTTTTGTTTTCATAATAGCAATACTTTTACTAAACAAAATTTGATGCAATATTACGGAGAATTTTTTGATTGGCAAAATAATTGGTATTAAACATACCTACCGTATTTTTTGAATGAATCAATAATATCTTCTAAACAACCAACACTTATAAATGTGTCGTTAGAAGTAAAATATGATTTCGTAATTTGTTCATTTGGATGTACATAATTTCGAGCCAACCTTATAATGTCAGCCTTTGCTTTGTTCGTCTTTTTATCATCATACATTCCGACTAAATTCGCCATATCCAACAATTGAGACAACTTCCAATCCTCAAAATCTTTAACTATACCACTACGATTAGTTGGCGGATGATTGGAAGAGTCTCTAAAATCATTCTGTAATTGACTCGTCGCAGCCCCATTTTTCAACATTCCTAAAATAATACCTTCAAGAATACTTCCTACAAAAATAATCGTTCCGAGGTAACTTTTATGCTCTGTCATAAGTATTGCTTCTTCTAGCATTATTTTTATCCTATCCTCAAATTCAGTTTTTATCGGAAGAGGGTGGATGTTTATTGATTTTAGTTTTGCAGCAATAATCTTTATTTCTTCATCTTCTTGATTATCTGACAATTCGATGTGTAAATTAACTAATTTCTTTCTAATTTCTTCCTCATTGCCATTTATATGCCTTCCCAAATACTCGTCCGACTTGAAATAATCCATATAGTTATCCTCCTCGGTAAAAACATCAGTAAAACCGAGATCGTTCTCGTAAAAGTCTTTGACTTGCTTGCCGTTAAAAACTTTTACGTGGTTTTGGATGGCTGAGATTATGATTTGATTGTTCATAATGGATTAGTTGTTTATGATTATATTCCATTCATTATCTCGTATTTGCCATTGTTCCGAAAATGTCTTTCTGCATTTTTCGATTGCATTTTTTCGATCTTCATCACTTATGTCAAAAAAGAAGGTAGTATTATCATCAATTAGTTTTGTAACTCTACCGTCACAACATATCAGCAAACTCCTAATACTATAAAAAAATTTAGTGCCTTTTGTTTGAGATAAATAACCTAATTTGTAGTTATTGTTACTATGTTTTTCTCCGTCAAAAAATGAAGTACCTAAAAAATAAGAATTAGGTCGCGCAACGTTCTCTGAAACAATGTGAGAAAGGTGTAAATATATAAATAACCAACAATCGTCTTCTTGTGTAAAATGTTTTTTTATTAGTTTGAAAGCGTATTGTATATAACATCTTTGAATGTTAAAATTGTCTATATTACTATTAAACTCACGAAACATATTAATAATAAAATCGCTATCAAATGATTCTATCAACATAATAAATTGTAACCTATTGATATGCTTAATAAAAACAGGGAATATTTTTGCAAAATGAGCATCGATTGTTTTTACAATATAATTAATCTTGTCTTCTATTGAAATTAAATCGTTAAAACTATCAATAATAATATTACCAAATGTCGATAATCGTTTAAGAAACAATTCTTGTATGAAATTGTAACTATCTTTGTTTTTCAAAGGAAGTGTCTCATTCGTTGCTTTTCTAAGTACATAATCACTATATTCATCTTGAGTCACGTTTAATAAACAGTCGAAAAGTGTAGATATTGAATCAAATTCCACTCTGTCAGGTTTATTTCCTTTAATCTTATTTTCAAGTAGTGTTAAGTCCGAAAACATTGTCACAGTTTCGGGTCTCATTCCTGTAATAATACATCTAAACGTCTCCCATTTATCCAAACCCTTTCCACTTGTATTCAATTTAATAAAAAGATTTGTAAAACGTTCTCTGTCTTTTTCTAATTCATTGCTCGGTTCTGATATTAAGAATGTGATGCGTTTGGTAAAGAAAATATGATAAAAAAACTTGAATATGTTTTCATTTTTATCTTTACGAAAAAACTTGGCAGTCTGTTCGTATGACACCCGACTCATTTTGTTGTACACCTTTTTTATCGGAATACAATTGTCATTCGGTCTTGTTTCGTAGAATGCAACAGTACAATTTTCTGTATTGAAATACAAATCTTCTTCGTCAAAATCTCCATCCAATGCCAAATAAAACGATTGCAATCTTTGTTGACCGTCTAAAATCAAGTACAATGGATCATCTGAGGTATAGTTGGGCATATAATTAGACTCAGTCAATTGGTATTTGTCTTGCAAATCATCAATAAATGAGCGAGTTGAAAATATTTGATGGCCCATTGTAGTCTTAATCGCTGAAATTGCGCCAAATGTATTGTCGCTAAAAAGAGTGGAAAATAACTTCACAATATCCGTTTTCTCCCAAACATAGTTTCTCTGAAAGGTAGGTAGCCGAAGTTTGTCCTCCTTAATCATTTGTACTACTTCGTGTATCGTAAATTGCTCGGTAGTGGTCATATTTTTTTTTTCAAGTTTGTTACAAATATAACATTTTTTTTGCAAATGTCAATTTTCTTGCAGAAAAAGAAATGGAATTCTCCCTCTCATTTTTTCTCCATTCCATTTTTTTCCTTACCTTTACGCCATTAAAATTCTATCACTTGTTTAATAATATGAAAAAATTTTTAGTTTTATCTGCAATTGCGATGGCGTCGTTGGGTGCGGCGGCGCAGATTCCGCAAAAGATTTCTACGTTTAAAATTTCGGACGTGAAACTGTTGGAAAGTCAGTTTTTGAACAATCAAAACGCTGATATCCACTACATTCTCGGTCTTGATGCCGACCGCCTTCTTGCGCCTTATATGAAGGAGGCAGGGCTAAAACCTAAGGCTGAGAACTA
>JAGCYI010000037.1 GCA_017960885.1 Bacteroidales bacterium | reverse complement strand
ACACAATATTGTCTAAAACAAGAGGACTATCCCGAATATTTGGATTACGACAGTTATGTTGACTGTGGCGTATTGTTCGCCATTTCGTTTGACACATTAAAAAGCGGAGAATATTACGGCACTCTCAATTCTGATGACACATCAGCAATCTTTGATATCCTTGAAACAACCAAGGCAATTTCAACCAAAGACAAAAAGAGATTCAACATTCGCAGGAGATAGCCCAAAAGATTCCTTCATAGAAGGAAACTTTTTTCAAAATCTTTCCTAACTTAAAGATTTATCCCCTCCCCTGTTTTAAAGATATGAAACTTATCTTTCAAACCTTCTTGGAGCACTGCGCAGGCATCGTGTCCTGTGCAGTGGCTTGTGTAGAGGTGCATTTGGGGATATAGATGGTTGATTTGCGAGGCAATAGAAGCCACATCGTCGGATTCGCCGTCTAAAAGATGCAAACCTCCCACAAACGCCGCTATGAGGCTACAATTCATAAAGTTGCAACAATTGTCGGCAATATTCAAAAGTCCTTGGTGCGAGCAAGGTGAAATCACAACGAGTCTGCCATCCTCAACCACCGACAAAGCCAATTCATCACTTGCCGTGTAAGGAATCATCTTATCACCGTTAGACACATAAAGATAACGATTGCCGTATGGCTTGGAATTGTTGGTATTTTTTGGGATAATAACGCCTATCTCATTGTTAATAAAATAGTTATCTTTTATTAAAATAAAACGATTGATATTGTTTCTGATTAATTCGGTATCGGGCGAAAGCGAATGAAACTTGCCGCCTCGGTTGCTCCAATATTTGGTATCAGGTATATGGTGCGACGCAATAATTTTAGCCTTTTGGTTGATTTCCAAAAACCGTCGCAATCCACCTGTATGGTCGATATGCCCGTGCGAAAGCACCAATAAATCCACATCATTGATATTGATTCCCAATTTCTCGGCATTAATGAAAGCCTTTCCCGACAGCCCGGTATCAACAAGTATTTTGTGCGTTTTAGTCTCCACCAACAAACACAACCCGTGCTCAGATTCAAAACCTGAGGCAGGACGATTGTCGATGAGGATGGTGAGGTGCATAGGGTTATCGGCTCATTTTTATTTATCGGCTCAAATATCGGCTCATCTTCATTTTATCCTCAATTACTTAATCACCTCCCAATGACCACCTTTATCGGGACCAACGCGGCGGATGAATTGCCCTCGCAATGCTTCAATGTTTCGAGAAATAGAATTTTCGCTGATTCCTATTGCCTCAGCCAATTTTGCTTTCGAAATTGACGGGTTTTCTATCACCATTTTAATAATGGCTTTCTGATTTTCAGATAGAAATTCGATATTTTCTATCACCTTGGAGTCTTTTTCTATCACGTTTTCTATCACCTTTTGACCGTTTTCTATCACCTTGGTGTCATTTTCTATCACGTTTTCTATCACCTTTGGTGTTTTTTTCTCCACAGTACTATCACTTTTCTGGGTAGTTTCTTCAATTTTCTGGGTAGTTTTCTGGGTAGTACTCTCCGTTTTCTGGGTAGTTTTCTGGGTTGTTTCTTCGTTTTTCTCCACAGTATTTTCAGAAATATACTCCATCAAGTCCGAAAGCATCAGCGTGGTCATTATTCTATCAGGAGAATTGCGATGGGTGTATTCGGGAGAAACGCCAAAGGCTTTGTTCCAAACAGAGAAAACGCCGGGGATTCCGCTGCCGGCACGCTCGCCGATGTCGATCATCGAAAACATTTTGAGGATTGTGGCGTTGCGCGGGTCTGACATTCCGCCGTCAATAGCCTCCTTGATGCTGATGCGGAACGTGCCCGGATTCTCAAACGTGAAACGGTCTTTGTATTTTTTGATTACGACGCCGCAACGTCCATAATAGTCGGCATTTGCAAGAGTGTTCAAAAGAATTTCTCGGATTGCCTTGTGGACGGGGGTGTCGTCAACTCGTGTGATTCCTTCCAAAACAAACGGACGCTTGATGTCCTCGGAAAGTTTGTTGAAAACCTTGAAAAAGAAGTCGAAAATGTTGCCGCTCCATTCGCCCGAACTTGACACAATACGGTCTGACCATCTTGTGGTTTCGTCAAAATGTTCTTGGTAATCAAGAAAATAGAGAGGATATTCGTACATTATTTCCGACTCGTAACCAAACATAAGAAGTCCTGCCGCCGTGGGATACACCACGCCGTCTTCGTGATTGATTTTTGCCGCGCCGATTTTTTTCAAGAAGTCAACATCAGAAAGATTGTTCCAAATATGTCCTTGGTGAACGAGCATAAAACGGCGGCGGTAATGTGTAATGGTTTCTTTACAAAGGGTGTCGAGACTCACCTCAGTTATCAACTTGTTGTCTTGCGTCACCTGACCCGCATCACGGAAAATGGCGGCTACTTCCTCTCTCGAACAGATATAATCGCCCTCGCCATTGCGCCTGTAAGTGCCTGAAAACATATCCTGACCTTTGAAAACAGGTCGGTAAATTCTCTCCGCCCTCGGCACATTGATAGCGATAATATGCTTGCCGTCAATATCTTTTATCTCAACATTGCTATTGTTTAAGATGTTGATATTGACCACTTTCTTATTGTTGACGCCGTCCCAAAAGGCTTTAACCAATTGCTCGGGATTTTGGATGCCCTCGATGGCGAAAGTGTGGTTTTTGTTTTCCTTCACGCCGAGAAGAATCAATCCGCCCTCGGTATTGGCAAACGACGAGTATGTTTCCCAAATGCTGTTTGGGATTCCGCCTTTGGCAAGTTTCGCCTCGAAACGGTTGCCTTCCTTGAAGGAGTCGATATGTAGTTGGTCTAATGGGGTCATACGTATGTTTGTGATTAAATCTTCGCAAAGATAATAAAAATCAAGAAAATATGATTTTGTTTCGGAGAATAAATGGGCTATTTTTGGAGATCATACTTATATTGTAAGTGTTTTATGACCAATTTTTATTATTTTTACAGCAAAAATTAAAAAGAAAAAGATCAAAACTGCAATTAATCTGTTGGTATTAATAGGATTGTCGGCTCAATGCTTGGCTCAATACGATGAAGACAGATATGAATATTGGCGCGAAGATGCACAACTCACTTATGATATGTTTCAAGCAGACACATCAACAATGAGTAAGTATAAGGAATATAATTTCAAGAGTATAGTTTCAACAGGCTTATGGGGAGCATTGGACATCCCCAAAAAGAAAAGAGATAGAAGAATAAAAATGGAAATGTACTATTTTTGTGCCGCGTTAGATAAAACAGAATCTTGTCTTTTTGAAAAAAATGAAATGAGCCTTAATCACGCAAAGTTACTTTGGGATATTTGATGGGCGATATGAAAAAACGCGGTACGATTATCTATTAACGTATCATTTTCCGCCCCAAAAACTATTCCCCCCTATACTCCGCCCAATCAAAATCCGCATACGCCTTAGGATTCCCTTGCGCAAACACACCTAACATCACGCCCGTAAAGCCACCGATGACTTCGGTGGTGAGATAGCGGAAATCCATACGGCCGAGGGGTTGGAATTTGGAGCCGTCGTCGGAGAATTCAAGGTAATAATAATCCTTGTCGGATGTGATGCGAAGATAGGCGACCGAAGATTTTAAGGGTAACTCCTTGAACGAATGAGACATTTCGCCGATGCGGATGTTGGATTTTGCGTAAAACTTGCCTCCGCGTTTTTCTACCACCACGTCGTAATGGTTGAGCGGGGCGGCGTAGGCGGTGATGCCTGTCTGCATACCGTCAGAGATGTGCGAAGCGTCGAGACGAGCCGTAAATGTGAAACTCCTGTTGGTCTGACGCCTTGCTACAAAAGTGGGCGAAGTCGGGTCGTCGAGAGTGAGTCCGGCGGCGGGTTTGAGCCTGAGAAATCCTTTGCGTTCAGTGAGCGAATAACGAGACAAATCAGGGTTTCCGATGCTGTGCCAACCATACGCCAAACCTATCGACGAATAACTGTCAGATGGTGCATTGCGTTTTATATATTCAAACTCCTCGCGAAGCGGTTCGGGCGCAAAAGGCACTTGTGGCAGCGTGGTACATTGCATATTGGTTTGAAGTGTGCCGTTGCCGTTGACCACAGGCCAAGCGTTCTTGTCCCAACGGACGGGCGCAAGGAAAGTTTCGCGACCCATCACGTGCAAAAGGTAGCCGCTTGTACGGTATCCAAGGCAAATCATCCACCACGACGAATCGGGTGCCTGAACCAAATCTGCGTGTCCAAGTCCCTGAATATCGCTGTTTTGCATCTCCATACTAAAATGTGTGAGTATGGGATTTGCCTTGTTGCTCTCGTATGGACCAAAAAGCGAACGGCTGCGCAGGATATTCACGTGGTGTCCCTGTTCGGTGCCGCCCTCAGCAAGCATCATATAGTACCAACCGTCTTTTTGGTAGATGTGCGGACCTTCGGGGTAACGTCCGCCGAGACCAACGCCAAGATGATGGATTTCGCCCAATTGTTTGCCGGTTTCAACGTCGATTTCGCAAATCTTGATGTCGCCCTCCTTCCAAAGAAAATAGCACTTGTCGCCCTCGAAATACAACGTAGGGTCGCAACTACCAATGGCAAAGTCGATTACAATAGGTTCAGACCATTCGCCGGCAGGATCGTCGGTATAAACATAAAAATGCCTCCGCGACGGAAAAACCGTTGTCACCATATAAAACCGTCCGTTGTGATGGCGGATAGTGGTGGCGTAAACTCCTGCGTTGGTCCATCCGAGAGCGGCGTTTTTCTGCCCGTAAAGTCCCGATAAGTCCACCTGCGACTTGCGTGTAAGGCAGTTGCCCACCTGCTCCCAATGAATCAAATCTTTGCTATGAAACACCGGCACTCCCGGAAAATATTGGAACGTGCTGTTTACCAAATAGAAATCGTCGCCCGCACGGCAAACGCTCGGGTCGGCGTGAAATCCCGGCAATACTGGGTTTTTGTAACCTTGCGCATATGTTTTTGCGGCAGAAAAGCCAAGCACTAAGGCAATGATAATCAAAAAGTTTTTCATATAATTGATAGTTATTTCACGGTGTAAAGGTAGGGAAATGGATTAACAAAAGCAAATTAAAGGGTGGATAAATATGGCAAAATGAATCAAAAATATATTAATAATCAACTCTTTATAACTAATAAAAAAATAAATGCTAAAAGAATTGGAAATAACCAAAAATCCTTATATCTTTGTATTATAAGATGTTTTAAAATTCGGTTATACCCAATTTGTTAAATGAAATATGGAGATAATTCGCATCAAAGACGGTAAAATATATGCACCATTGGTATTAAAGTGGTTGAAATGTAAACCCGAAGAAAAAGTTAGGCAAGAATTCATTTGTCGCTTGGTAAATGATTACGGCTTTTCTTTTAATCAGATGGAACAAGAACTTAACTTGACAGAGCGGTCTAAGCGCGGAACAGGTGCGGCTCGGGCTGATATTACGATATGGGCAAATGCCAATGACAAATTCAAACGCAAAAAAGCATTAATTGTGGTGGAATGTAAATCCCCATCCGTAACTCTGCATAAAGAGGATTGTTTTCAAGGATACAATTATGCCGCTTGGGCTAACGCAAAATTCTTCGTTATCACTAATCAAAAAGAAACGCATTTTTATAAAATAAACAGTGAAATTGTACCTTCATTTATCACTGACCTTGAAGAAGTAGATGACATACCAAATGCACAACAGGCAGCGAACTACACAGATAAAACCTTCCATATTGTTAGTCCCGAAGGTCTATTGCATCGGAAAAATGATGTTGAAAATCTCTTTGAGGGAATAACCAATAATCGTATCTTTAATCTTACGGGTGTTGGCGGTAGCGGCAAAACGTCGCTTGTTTACCTCTGTACAGATAAACATAAAAACGATTTCAACGAAATAGCATACGTAGTTGTCAACAATAAAATTCAAGACGACATTGTTGAACAACTAAATAAGGTTGTTGGGTTGGAGTTCAAAGAAGGAGAAAACCAAATTGAAAAAATTTTACAATTTCTTACCAACACCTTCAAATCTGAAAAAACAAATTTAATGATTTTGGACATCAACGAAACCTCTGACAATGAAGCAAATACCAATTTTGTCGAGACAATAATTAAAAACAAAAATCTACTCGAAGGTTGGCATTTTTTGATAATTTCACGAGAAAAGGTTGATACACGCAACAGAATTCCAACTGACGACCTCAACATCAACGAAGATTTTGAGTTTCTGAAAGAATTGTTTGAAACGAAAGCCGGAAACAGGTATAAAAATTTCAGCAACCCGAAAGGGCTTTTTGATACAATATTTTATAATCCACTTTTAACAGAACAACTCGGATTGTATCTTAACTACGAGCCAAAAATCAAGACATTAGAAGAAATAAAAACAATTCTTTATGGTTCAGATTTCAGAGAAGAAAATATGCAAGGTATGTCCGCAGATCGACACGACGAGACAATTATATCATTTTTGAAAAATCTTATTACTTATCAAAAGTTTGCAGATGACGAAAAATTATTGCTCCGCCATATCGTTTTGTGGCAACCAGACTATATCAATTATGATGTTATTGCTGATTTGCTTAAAGGTGTTTTTGAACCCGAAAAGCAATTAGATAAGACACTCAAAAATTTGACAAAACGTTCAATACTTTCAAACAATAACAACGAAGCAACCCTATCATATAAACTTCACGGTTTGTTGGCAGAATCACTGAGAGAACAGATTGACATTCCAAACGAAAATTATTCTCCATATTTACTAAATATTGCCAGGATAATTAACTATAATTACTACAAATTTTTGCCATACGTTGACTGTATAGGGAATAGTTTATGCAAATATGATATTGTTCATTTGTATCCTGTCTTACCATGTATTGCTGATATATTTCAACATTATTGGAAAGCGGATTATGCAGAATTATTATATAAAAAGACAATTAAAATCATTTCTATTAAAAATGAATATGATGAAAATGAAGTTTATAAAAATGATTTGGCAAGTGCATTTCTTCACCTTGGTTGTTTACAAGCGACACAGTTAAATGACTATCAATCAGCAAAATCAAACATCGAAACATCTATTATGTTTTGGGAAAAATTATCGAAACAAAACCCAATATACATACGCGGTTTAGCAAGTGCATGCGCTAACCTTGCAAATTTACAACAAGATTATTTAGAAGATTATCACTCTGCGGATTTGAATTATAAAAAAGCCTTAAAACTCTACCATCAACTATCAACAAAAGAAGACTATTATCAAGAATGTTTAGCAAAGGTATATCTTCGCTATGCGCATTTTCAAAGTGACCATTTAGGCGATTCAAAATCATCGGAATTGAATATAAAGAAAGCCATAGATATATGCAAGCGATTGCCAACCGATGAATACCAATATCAAAAATGCTTAGCAAGTGCGTTAAATAGTCTCGCACATATACAATGTGAGTATTTAGAAGATGTAAAAGCAGCGGAATTGAATTACAAAAAATCCATCGAATTATTAGAACAACTTCCAAAAGATAATCCCGAATGTCAAAACAACTTAGCAATAGGTTATCTCAACCTGGCTAATTTACAAGGAAGTGAAGGAAAATATTTAGATGCAAAATCAACTGTTAGTTTCTCGATAAACATTTATAAACAATTAGTGGAATATAACTCATTATTTATAATTGATTTGATACACAGTGAATTTGTACTTGCTCAAACGTTATTCTATAATAATAATATAGAACAAGCCGGAAAAATATTGGAAGAAATAAACCCGATGGCGAAACAATGTCTTGCTGAAAAACCTAAGGATAGTTTAACAGTAAAAATTAATAATGCCATTGACAATCTTATAGAAAGAATCCAACAACAATCACTTACATAAAGATATCTGTTAATTATCAGAATCAATATTTTATCAATTATTACATGAGTGGTTTTAGGCACGTTATAAAATAGTATCACCCTACGCTGAAAATCTGTTAAAGTAACAGAGTTGGTAACAGAGTTGGTAACAGAGTTCGTGTCAGAGTTAACTTCAAATTAATCCTCCAACCATCCGTAAACCTTTACCTCATAGAGTTTTACATTCTTAGGTTTGGCAAATTCAAATTTAATGTAACGCATTGTAAGGTCGGTATGCTCGATGGTGATGCGCTGAGGGGCACGGTCGTAATGCGCAAGGGGAACGTAGTAGCCGCCATCGTTCGACATTAATATGGTAACATCCTTAATGTCAGCACCTAAAATGGCATCCAACTTTTTAAACGAAATGCCGCGTTCGGTGTCGAGAACAAGATGTGGCGCAGAATCGGTTTCCGAGGGTTGCCAATATGTGTTTTCGTCGCCGTCGGCAGCAAGGGCAGAGGCGTGTTTTTTGTCGTTGGACGAGGCAAAGGTTGGATTGTTGGTGCCGAGAATCTGCAAATCTTTGTCGCTCTTGGGTTTACGTGTGGAAACGTATGGACGGTCGGGAGTTTCGGGCGTAACACCCTGCACATATTGCTCGCCGCCAACAAATTCAAGTTCTACAAACGCCGACGCAAGTCCCTCAGAGAGAGCCTCTACCACGGTTTTGCCGGCGTAATAAGAACGCATCTCAATAGCGAAGACGCCGTCGAGAATGGGAATGTCGGAGTTTTGGCTGAACTTGATGCTCTTGCCCGTGGGAAACTCGCCCGGACCTGACACTATCCGCAACTCCACATCGGGAGAATTTGAGAGCGGATTGCCATCGTTATCCATCACTGTTACAACAAGTTGCACATCATCGGTTCCATCGGTGGCAATGGCTGAAAATTTTGTGGTTTTGATATCCAAACGTGCAGGTGTGCCTTCCGACGGCCATTGCGGGGGCTCTATTCCACAAAAATAGTTTCTGTACCAATACCAAGCGCGTTTGGGAATACGGAAATAATCAATTATGCCGGTTTTGCCCAACTGACTTCCAAAAATGCTTCCGTGGTCGAAACCGCACCAAATCGACTGTCCGCCACGCCATTCCACGCCCTTGTAAGCGTCGTCTTTGAGAAGGTCGGCCCATCCCGGATCATAAACTCCCGGACGTATGGAGGTGGTGCTGCTGTATTCCGACACGAGAGAGGGAATGCCCGGACGCTGAAAATCGGGAATTGTTGCGCCGTCGCCGTTGTAGCCCACAGCATCACCGATAAGGTCGATACGGTCGTCGCCTGTGGGACGCTGTGCACCGCCTATTGCCGCATAACGGGTGGGGTCGAGTTGATGGGCGCGGTCAACCATCTTTTTGAGGAGTTTCTTGGTGCTTTCGAGGGTCTGACGCTGCGTAAAGAAAACCTCGTTGCACATACTCCACGCAAAAATAGAAGGTTGGTTTCGGTTGATGAGAATCATTTCAGAAAGTTGCTGCAAAACGCTCTGTTCAAATTTAGCAGTGTCGCAATCTCTTACAGGATAAGCACTTGCATACCAATAGCCGTCTTGCTGATTGCCGCCTGTTCCCCAGAAAGGTGCTTCTGACCAAAATAGAATGCCCTGACGCGAACATTCGTCGGCAAAGACAGGCGAATGAGGATAATGCGAACCACGAATCATATTAAAACCAGCCTCTTTGATTAATCGCACATCTCTGCGGATGCCCTCTTCGGTAACGGCATCGCACCATCCGGCGTGGTCTTGATGAACGTTTGCACCGTTGAGATAAAGATGTTTTCCGTTGATAAACAGACCTTTATCGGCTGTCCAATCAATATGTCGGAAACCAAGCGGCGAGGTGTACCGGTCTACAATTTCGCCATTGTCGGTGAGGGTGAGTTCTAGGGTATAGAGATAAGGATTTTCGGGCGACCAAAGTATCAGATTTTCAATAGGTTTGGTGGTGATAGCAACAGAATCTCCTGCATTGGGCGAAATTCCCTTGTTGGCTGTGGCTGAGGCAATTACATTTTTGGCAGTGTCCAAAACTCTTACCTCCAAACCATATTTTACAGAAGCCTTGCTCTGATTTTCTATTTTTGCCGAAACTGTAACCGTAGACGACTTATAATCAGACTCTTTGAGACCGTCGGTAACAATCTGTACGCCGCACCAAGCAAAATGCGAAGGATTCTTTTTCAACAGTCTGACAGTGCGATAGATACCGCCGTTGAACTGATGTTCGCCCGCACGAGGAGCCACATCGGGTTTCCAAATATTGTTGACACGCACAGCCACAATGTTTTTGCCCGCAACGGCATTGTCGGTAATATCGATTACAAAACCTGTATAACCACCTGTATGACTGCCCGTTAGTTTTCCATTAACAAAGATTTCAGCCTCTTGAAACACACCGTCGAACTGCAACCAAAGTCTCTTTTCAAGGTCGTCGGCGGTGAGGTTGATAGTTTTGCGATACCAACCATAGCCGGTGTAAAAATCGCGGCTCATAAAATAAGGAATCCCAAACGAATGCGGAAGTCCAATTCGCTGCCACTCAGAATCGTCAAAATCAGCGTTTTGCGCATCCTGATAATCTCCGAGCGCAAAAGTCCAACCGTTGTTGATGATTTCCTCATCGGGCGAGGCTGGCTTGGTGCAGGCACAGGTAAACAATAACATCATACATATAAAAAAAAGCACCAATATTCCTACTACCCAATAAAGAGATTGTCTTATCTTTTCGTCCCAATTATGGAAATTGTTCCAACTGTCATCTTCGTACATATTCAAAAAAGTTTTAGTTAAGTGTTAAATATTAAGTAATTGATGCAAAAAAAACAATTATCCACCAATAGACCAAATTCTGATGCAATAAAAGTCGATATTGTGCTATTGAATGTCGAAATTGGAGGGAAGGAAAACGGACAAATGGGTTCAACGGGTGAAAATTGGCGAGGTATGAGGTTCAACGGCAAAAATAACAAAAAAGATTTTTATAAAGAAACTTTTTGCTTACTAATTTAAGTGAATAAGATAGAATTGAAACTCATTTCACAATCAGGATAAATAAAGTAAATATGTGAAGACATATCTATCTTATCTAACCCAAGTTCTTTAAATTCTTCTTTCCATATCGATTTCCATTCCACCTCACGATGAATTTCATCTATTTTTCTTCTAAAACCATTGATAAAACTAATATATAGTAATTTTGCATTTATGCCGTGGGTGTTACAAAAACACAAAAATGCTAACCTATTTGCAAGTTGATAGCAATTTGAGTCAATCCATTGCTTTTCTGTTTCAACCTTTAACCATTCCTGAGTTTTATGAAAAGCATCTTCAATTTTAACTTTACTTTTTTCTGATGATGCACCACATTTCTGATAAGATTCTTTTTCGTGTGCCTTTGCTTCTACGAAAAACCACGTATCCACAATTTTGAAAATACCATCCCAATTCATAGTTTTTCCGCTTTGCGGCCACCATTCTTTCCACTTTTGAGCAATATCAGCGTAATTTTCTAATTTTTCAAAACACGAAATTCCTTCCCATTCTCCATCTCCTGATAATCTATCATTATCGGTTGGATAATCAAGCCACTGAATTTCACCATCAATTTTTACTGTTTCACGGATAAGTTTGTTCAAATAATTACGATGATGTCCAAGAAATCTCATTAATTGAAACTCACTTCCGTATCCAAGTCCCATTTCTGCCATAATTAATCACGTTTTTTTTAAGTTTACGGTGTAAAGGTAAGGAAGTTTTTTGAAAAGAAGTGAAAATTTTTGAGAAAATTTTGAGTGTAAATTTTTATAAACATTTTAGGATTTTCGACATATTTAGTCAAAAACATTTTAGGATTTTCGATAAAAGTATTATAATCCACTAACATACAGCGTTTTATAAATCATTAAATAATCTATTCAATCGCTCGCACCAAACCCAAAAAAATAAATACTCTACAACTTGCAAACCATTATAAACTCCTCATCGTTTTGGTCCACAATCTCAAAGCCTACTTTTTTATACATCCTAACGGCGTAATTGGCTTTTTGAACGGCGAGAGAGGCTTGTGCAAAACCTTGTGATTTAAGAGTTTGCAGCATCTTTTGCATCAGCGTTGTGCCTATTCCCTGATTACGGTACGGTTTTAAAAGCGAAATAGCAAACGACGGAGTTTTGTCGTCAACGTGTCCGTAATCGTTCATAATTCGGGTCCACACTGCCCCCACAACCTTGCCGTCTGCTTCGGCAACGATGCAAAAATCAGCCTTTCCCTCCCCGAAACCCTCGTAATAAATGGCAATTTCAGGACGGAAAATAATATCAAACGGTAGCGGCTCCACTCCCTCAGGAATAAAAATCGCCTCATAAATAAAAGTCTTTAGCAACTCAGTTTCAGATGGTTGCAGGGGTCGATAGGTAAGCATAGTGATGTGTTTTTTGAGTACAAAAATAAAAAAGGTTTGTTAACTTGGGAAAATATTAGGATAAAGATTGAGATATTTATGGCAAAAAGGAAATGTGGAAATCTGATTAGTCAAAAAATCATAATCCGAACTGTCTTTTCAATTCGTTTGTAAAAATCATCGCACCCTTATAATTCAAATGATGTGCATCAACAAAACCGTCTTCAGGTATTGGGAAATGACTAAAATCAAACAACTTTACATCTCCAAAATTAGTTTTATATGCGTTATAATAATAATCTTGGTCATAGTACAATTCTGGCTTATAAACTGGACAATAGATGAAAAATAAATTAATGTTGTTATCATTGCATAGTGTAATTATCCTACGCAAATAATCATAGTTAATTTTGTTACCATATAGACCTTTAACTGGTTGATAATAAACTGAATCAGTATTCATTACCTCAAACGACGGATTAAAACCGTCAATAAAAAACTTATAATCTAAACCTTTTAAGTATTTCAAATAAGTCGAACGAAACAATAGACCGAATGCCGTTACAAACTTTGTTTTGTACATTATCCATTGTTCCATATTAAAAAGCGGGTAAAAGTTTGCAAAATACGACACCATTTCATTGTCGTTGAAGTATTTATCGTCTGCATTTTCAAATAAGTCCGTTGATGCACACATAAGAAACACAGTATCTACTTGCTTGTTGTTTTCAAGAATATGCTGCAATTTAAGGTATGTGAACATATAACGCTCACTGGAACGAGCCAAATTAATTGCTGACGGCATTAATGAATCGTTTACGGCACGTTGTATATGCGATGCTCCCATAAACAAAATATGCTTACCCTTAGGCAGTCTCCAATCAATTCGGGTTGTCGACAATATTGAAACCAACACAAGGCAACAAGCAAAAGCCAAAACCAATGAGCAAAACAACGATATTTTAAAAACAAATTTTTTCATTTTTAGAACTGAAAAAAATAAACGATTTACTCAATTATTGGTATGATGAAACAAACACATTGTCTTTAAACTGCATACTTAAATAAGTAACTATCATGCAATTGCAAAACGTGTATTTTTTCTCTTTGTAACCATGCCGCTACAACCATCAACACAATGAAAACAACTTATTATTGACGTAAAACATTGTAAATTCTTTCCGCAAATATAAAAAAATAATTACAAATAGCAAAGACTATTTTTCTACCCCTCCCCCTTCATTATCCTCTCCACTGCGCCCTCGCCTTTATCCAATGCCGAAAGAATGTCAAAAACCTTGTCGCTCCATCCGCCAATGAGATAAACGCCTGAATCTGCAATTTTTAGTGGCGACTGACCATAGCCGACGAGGTCAAAAAAGTAGAGTTTGGCGTTTGGTGCTATTTGGCGGTAACGATTCCAAGACCTTTCAATAGAAGTGTTTCCTCCCGTGGAATTCCACAATTGACAATCAGTGAAAAACATCACTTTATCAATAATGATTTTATTTTCAATGAGATAATCAATCACTTTGAAACCATTGGTTGAAAATCCAACTCTACTGTTTAATTTGCGCAATTCGGTTGCCGACTGCAAAATATTGTCGCCGGGCATATTGACCGCCTTCCAACGGTCGCCAAAAATTCCCGAAACCACTCTGCGACAGCGACTTTTGAGCAACATCGCCAACATTAGACCTATATCGTAACATTCAACGGTGCTGCGTGGACTTATGGGATGGCACATCGAGCCGCTCACATCACACGCCAAAAGTACGCTCGTATCAGCATCAAAACCTTCAATGTTGGCGGCGGAATGTTTTACGGCAAGTTCCAATGCCGACATCAAAAACGGCGTGTCGGGCGAGTCGATTTTTTGGAGTTCGCGGTATGCCGAAAGAAAACGAAAAGGCAGTTGTCGGGACTTTGCCACTTGATCGGCATCGCTCAAAATCGAAGCAACAATATTGATTTTTTCAGCCGAAACTTTTGATTCAAGAATGTTCCTGAGATTGCGCAGAAGTGCCATAAAACCAAGCCGTCCGCTGATAATCAACTCCTCCCATTTTTGACGGAAGGCGGCGGATTTCAGTTCGGGGGTTTCAAATTTTTGCTGTCCAAGGGCAGAAAGTTCGGTTTCCCAAGTGTAGGGAGTTTCAAGTTTGCGGTCGGTTATCTTATTGAAAATCAACTGTTGCGCATCGTCCTTCGCCTTTGGATGAACAAGGAACAATGCATCACGGAGTTTCACTTCGAGATTGTCGCGGTTGTATTTTGCAAACTGATATTCGTCAAAACGGTTAAACGCCTTTTGCAAACCGTTCTGAATCTGTCGTGAAAGTTTTTTGAGTTTTTTCTCGCCGTCCTGAGGGTTGCAAACTTGGTAACACATAAGGAGTTCCATAATCTCGTCAGCACGGAGGACGCATTTTTCAACGGTACGCGCCACAAGATTGTCGCCGTTGTGGACTTTTGCCAAAAGGGTAACGAGCAAAAGAGGTACGCTTCTGAGATTCATCTCGTTGCGAGTATAAACGGCAAGTTTTGCCACAAATTCGGGCGAAACTTTTTTAACCAAATTAAAAATGCGCAACATCCTCTCGTCGTTTTTTTCATAAAACTTGTTGCTGAGTGTGGAGGTAACCACGGCAGTGTAAAGTTCCATTTCGGGCGACATCACGTATGCTTTTTCGCCCTCGTAGTTTTTGGTTTCGCTCTGTTCGCGCAACATTGAATTAAAACTCATCTTCGTAAAGGTTTGAATGTTAATAAAAAAAACGGTGCAACAAGCGCGGAGACCTTAACAATTCAGGCGAGCCTTTCGACTCCCTCCTGATCCCAAACGAAGGAATTCTCCACTACGGCAACCGTTT
>JAGCYI010000279.1 GCA_017960885.1 Bacteroidales bacterium | reverse complement strand
TTGGCTGTTTCGGCAGCACCGAGCATATAGCGTATGTTGTTGAGGTCTTTGGTGGCTATAATGTTCATATATTCAGGTTTTTATGTTGTTAATATGTTTTCAGATAGTTATCACGGACAATTTACTTTTACGTACCATTGTGTCTTGGAGTCGTCGCCGCCGTTGATTTTTACGGTAATGAGTCCGTCTTCGGTGTCGAATGGTATGGTTATCATCTTAGAGAATTTTACAAACTTGGTATCGTAAATTATCTTAGAATCAGATATTTGCGAAGCGCGTCCTTTGTAAATAACCATCTGGTCGGGCACGTCGTTCATCTGGTAATAGATTTTCACTTTGCCTTTCTTCTTTTTGAGGTCGAAGGTCTTGACGGTGCTGTGGTAACCTTTGGAGCGGATTTCGGTGCCGCAGGGAAGTATCTCCTCGCTAAACTCTAACGATTTTTTGGGGATGATGATGGTCTTGTTGGGCGTGTACATAAACGAGCCGATGAACTCGTCGTGACCCTGTGCGGTGATTTTTACGTCTACCTTGTCGGTGGTGTCGGCGTTGAGTTGGTCGATAGTAGCCTTGCCTTTCACGTCGCTGCGGTCGTCGAACACCTGACCTTTGCACTCCAAGTGAACTGTGGCGTCGGCAAGCGGATTGCCGGTCTCCTCGTCAACGATAGTGAGCACAATGCCTTTTACCACTTGAACAGGTTCGGGAGCGGGTTGGGGCTCGGGTTCGGGTTGAGGTTCGGGAGCAGGTTGCGGCTCGGGCTGCGGTTCGGGTTCGGGCTGTGTGTTGGTGTCGGTAGAATCTGCAACTGCTACTACGGGAGTTGAAGTTTTATCTACGATAACAGGCACTAAGTACTTGTAAATCACGAAACCAAGAATTGCCAACAAAGGCAGCAGCCATATCAAGAACAACCACGGACTGCGGCCTACATACATATTTACAAGTTCCTTGTCCTTGGTGCATTCGCACTGAGTCTGCGTGGTTTTGTTTTTGTATTCGGTGGTGATAACGTATTTTTTGCCGCGGGGCAGTTCGTTGACATATACACGACCGTTCTCGTTGGTGATGCGGTTGATATCCTTGTGACCATCCGAAATGGTAACGCGGAGGTTGGGAATATCCTGTTTCTTCTTGTTCTGAATGTGGATTTCGAGGTCAGAGATGGCAGCCTTAGCGAGTATTTTTAAGCCTTTGAGTATGTATTCGCTATTTCCCTGAGAAAAAAGGAACTTGTGGCGGCGGCTTCCGAGACCGTCGATCATCTGTGTGCAGGTAACCTCGGTGTCGAACGGAACTTTTTCAAGAACAATTTCGCCATTGTCGTCGGTAACAATTTCGGTTTTGAAATCATCGAATTCACAACGTATCAATGAGTTTGAAATGATGCCTCCATGGTCGTCGATAACCTTGATGGTCATTCTGCCCTCGGTAGTTTTTTTCTTTACCTTGAGTTCAGCCATATTTAAACCTTCTTGTGTGGTGAGGGTTATAGATGCACGGTTGAAATCGTGGTCGTTGCAAGTGATAGAGATGTCGCAATTTACAGGAAGATTATCGAGCTGCACCTTTCCGTTTTTGTCGGAGCAGAGCGAGTGGCGACCGTCGTTGTATTCCACAAGAATGTCTACGTTGTCAACAGGTTCGCCGTTTTCGGTTATTATTAGAGCCTCGAGTTCTGCCGACGGACTTGCTCCGTTGAATATGTACTCGTCGCGTTGCGGGTCGCACACGAATGATTGAGTTATATTTTCTTGACGGGCTAAAATTTCCGTGTTTTCGGGAATATCATGCAGTGTGATTTTGCCGTTTTGGTCGGCGGTTTCGTTGAATGTCTTACCTTCGTAAGTAAACGAAACACTAGCTCCAGGAATCGGCTTGCCGTTCTTGTCAACAATTTTGAATACCATATCAGCCGATTTTGTGCCAATGAGCACGTGATATTCGTCGCTACCGTCGCAAGTGAATTCTACTAAGGAGTTTTCTTCATCTGTTTCGGCGGTAAACTTGTCGCCTAAAGGAATATCCTCAACGCAAGCGTAGCCCAGACTGTCGGTAACAAGCTGGTAGATTTTTCCACTATGGTTTACAATTACTTTTTTGCCGACTGCCGGAGTGCCGTTGTACAGCACTTTTACTTTGATGGTATCTACTTTGAGAGGAACAAGGCGTTTGATAATGCCCGATCCGGAGTTAAACTCATCGCCGATAAATCCCCATCTGATGAGCACGTAGTTGACCTTTCCGTTAGAATTTGTGATTCTAAAGATGTTGTCGTAGTCGGGAATTTCGATGCACGAGTCGAGGATTTCAAATAATTCGTCTATTTCTTGTTTGCTTTCTTTTCGTAGAATGTAGTAAGCCGCTTTGTACATGCGGTTTACCTGGTATTTGATTCTTCCTTTGGCGGTTTTCTGTTCCTCCTCAGTAAGTTTTGAGAATGGTTCGGGATTGCCGTCAAACTCGGTGTGCCATGTAATCTTATCTTTTCCGGCAGGAATAGGTTTGGCAAGTACGGTGTACTCCTTACCGTCCTCGAAAAGTTTTTTCAATTGGTTGTAGCGCTTTATATTTTCGCTTGTGCCTGCGGTAAAAACCGGTCGTACCGACGATATGTCGGTTGTTATTATGGGTTGGCTCATTGCGTTTAGTTGTTTTTCTTGTATGTTTGTGTTTTAAAGTATTTTTATCATTTTAAATCCTACCGATGGTTCGCCTTCGTATTCGGCTTTGCAATCGGCGCCATCTGTTTTGTTGGCGTCTTGGCTGCATGTGAATTTGTATGGGTGGAACCCGTCGTTGGGATAGTCTTCGTTGGTGGCTTCCGAGGTTTGTACCAATATCAATTTGCCATCGGCAAATGTTACAGTGAGCGGCGAACGGAAATTCTTGCCGTCAGACTGCGAATACAATATGGAGCCTTGACCGCCGTTTTCGATGGTGAAGAAGAGCATAATGTCAACCGAGTCTTTGGTAGAGTATAGGTCGGTGGTGCTTTTCCACTTGCCCACAGCGAAGTCGGCGTTGCGAGCATTGTCGGGAATGTTGAGCACTCCGCCTGGACTTTTAAGCGCGTCTTCTATTTGTAGCAAAGGACCTATCTGCGGGGTGCTGTTGAGAGGTTTTGCAGTTTTTTTAAGAATAGCCACTATGTCTTCGGCTTTGATGTGGGGGTGTGCCGAACGCATCAACGCTGCTGCTCCTGCCACTATCGGACTTGCCATGCTTGTGCCGTCTAAATATTCAAATTTGGCTCCCGGAACGCTGCTGTATATGTCGACTCCTGGTGCCGATATGGTGGCGAACTCTCCATGGTTGCTAAATTCTGCCTTGGGTTTGCCGCCTTTTTGAAATGCCGAAACGGTTAGAGTTTTGGGTGAACGGGCAAAGGGGTCGATTCCCGTGATTATATTTTGGTTGCCTGCTGCTATCACAAGCACTATGTCTTCGTCTAATCCAAACTGGAAAAGGTCGTTCCAAAATGCGGCTTCGTCGGCATATTCATTGTGAGCCAGTTGGTTTTGCTGGTTTGTGGGCATCGATAGTATTTCGTCGCCAAAATATGTTCCGAGCGAAAGGTTCACCACTTTTGCATTGTGGTGAATGGCGTAGAGTATGCCTGCCACTACCGATATGGTTTGCATATTGCCATTTTCGTCGGCAATTTTTATTGGCATGAGTTTGCAGTTGGGAGCGATGCCGCACAATCCTTGTCCGTTGTCGCCGCTGCCTACTGCTGTGCCGGCCACGTGCGTGCCGTGTTCGTTGCCTTCGCCTCCGCAGGGTTTTACTGTGGAACTTCCTGTGGTGATGTCGTATGGCGAAACTATCTTGTCTTTAATTTCGGGATGGGTGAGGTCGAACCCATTGTCTACAACAGCCACAATTACGTTTGGGTCGCCTCTGGTGATGTCCCAAGCTTTGTATGCCTGAACCATCTCAAAATACCACGATTTTTTTGCGTCGCTAAATGCAGGGTCGGAGGCTTTGTATTCGCTCGAAAACATTGTGTTTGAAAACGCTAACTTAACCTCGTCCATAGCTTTCAGCTTGGTCATCCACTCTTTCCATTCGCCTTCGGGGGTCTCCACCTGCATCAGTTTTATCACTGTGTCGCAATATACGATTTTCAAATCCTCAGCATACTGGTCGTGGAGTTTTTGGGCAAACAACAATGCGTTTACGCCCTTGTTGAGGGCGATATTCACCTTGTCGGAAAACACGCGGCGGCGTCCGGGGTCTTCTGGGTCGACGATTACACGTGTGGTGTCGATAGGGGGTATCACATTAGGGTTGTCGGGCAACAGATTGGAGTAGTCGCCCGGATTTGTGGGGTCGTTGTTTTCGTTGTGAGTGTTGTTGCCTTCGTCTTTAGGGTCGGGCTTTCCAAAAAAGTGGAAGTATAGCCATACCAAGAGCAAAGCAAGCAGAAGTCCCAACAAGAACCAGAGCCAGCCTGGCAGACCGCGTTTTTTCTCATTGTTTTGAGTTGGCGGCGGTGGGGGAGGAGGCGGAGGAGTAGCCCCCGACGACTCTGTTTGCATTGTTGGCGGCGGTGGCGGTGTGGGTTGTTCTGGGGGCGCAGGTGTTTGTAGCGGCGGTGTGGGCACCGTTTCTGCTTCGGTATTGGCGGGTGTGGATAAATTTGCGGTGGCAACGGCAGCGGCGGTAACAGGTTTTTCGATTTTTGCGTCGAGTTTGAAGTTTACCTTTTGAGATTCTTCACTGCTGAATCCCCATATAGTGAGCACTATGCGTTCTCCGTCAACAATTACTGAATCGAGCGACGGCACTTCAATAGATAGTAGCAACAGTTCTCCGAGCTCTTTTTGATGAGGGTCGCCAGCTTGCGATAGCTCCTGCGCGAAGTTTTTGATTTTGGAGATGATATTTTGAAGCGACACCCTTGCCATCTCTTGTTTCTGAGGCTCGAGTTGAGTAAACGGCACACCGTTAGGCACGGCTGCGCTCATCCATCTTGCCTGACCCGAAGTGATGAGAGGTTCTGCCAAAAAGTCGGCGTAAAACTCGCCCAACCCATTCCGTAATATGGTTTCCAATTGTGAAAACCGTGCGTGAACTGGTTCTCCGTACCATATTAGCGGACGGTATTTGTGCAAATCTGCAGTATTAATAATCTTTTTTGTTGCCATCGGATTCTGCGCTTATAAAATTGCGCTTAAAGGTACAACAAAAAAATAATATAATGTGTATTTTTTTTGGATTTTTTTAAAAATAGCATTGCACTTTGCACATAATGGCAAATTTGGTGATGTCAGGATTGTCTAAGTGAGTGAGCCTCCATATAGCGTCTACACGGAAAAACTTGAATATGTTTTCTATTCCCACGCCCGCTTCTGCGTATGGTTTGTTTACATCGCCGAGTGTTGACGGGAAGTCGAGCAGTGCGTTTTGGCGGCTGTTTTTATCTGAGATATCACCTACAAGACCTTTTGCGTAAGCTATCTCGCGCCATTTGAGTTTTCGCATAAGGGGTATGCGGTTGAGGAAAAATCCATTGAAATGATGTTCAAGAGTTGCGCTCAGGTATGTGTCGGATGCAAACTCGTAGAGGTTCATCATGTTGAAGGCGTATGAGTCGAATGCGTATGTTTCGTTGCCCTCGTGTAGTTTTAACAGCGGAAATGGCACTGTGCCAATTATTTTGCCTGCCTCGATAAGATATTTGAGCTTTCCTATCGGACTTATCGACACCTGTTGCTGTATCGAGGAGGTGATTCTGAAATAATGGTCGTAGCTGCCTTTGTTGTTCCAAAATCCTACCGTAGCGTTGATGTCGAGGGCTGGATAATCGCTCGACATGCTTCTGCGCAGAAACTCTCCAGCCACAAATTTTTCGTTGTAACAGAAATGAGTGTTGAGGCTTATTTCGTAGCTTGTTATGTGTTTCATGTCGGTTTGCAACACTTCGTTTTTGAACGGTATCACTTCCGAGGGATATATTTTGCGGAATTTTCCGCCCACAGTGTTTGAAAAGCCTTGGAAATATTCGTGTTCGTAGTTGTAATATAGTTCCTGCACGAGCAGCAGATGGTCGTTTTCGCGGCGTGCCAAAAGGTTGGAGAGGATATTGTCTTCAGAAAATGCGTTTATCGACTGTCCAAGTTGCTCGTAGTCGTATTTGTATTGCATTTCTATCACCCTGCGTGGATTTTTGTTTACCATATACATGAATCCGCCGCCATATTTAAATTTCTGGTCTCTTGTGCCGTAGGCAATATGGGCGTTGAACATAATGTCGGTGCTGAATTGGTTGCTTGTGCGACCGCCAAAACGAAATCTGTGACCCTCTATCGGATTGTGGCTGTAGAATTTGAAATACGGACCTAATTCCCACCAGGAGTGTGTCCAATAACCTGTTACAAACATATTGATAGTGTTTGTAATGGTGTGAAAAATAGGCACTTCCTTGATGGAGTCTACCATTATGTATATGTCTTGTTCTTTTTGGGTGAGTTTTTCGTGCCGTTCGGTGTTCCAGAATGCGGTGTCGTGGCTGAGCGCATCATCAAGCACTATGGTTTCGTCGTTGGCAGATGCCGAGAATGTGCCTGGTTCAAATTGTGGATTTATTTCGATATTCTTGCGCGATACTGTGCGGCGTCCAAAAAATCCCATCGTGCTGTCGGCGAGGTTGAAATCTACAAACAGCTCTTCTTTTTGTAAAAACCATACCGAATCCACAAATGCGTATTCTTGTGTGATGTTGAGGTCGTTGACAAAGTTGATGTTTACGCCGTTGCTTATTCTTGCCTTAACTTTTTTTACAGCCCAGGTAGAGTCGTTGATCCAGAGTTCGCCGTTGAATGTAAACTCCTGTTTGCGTTTTGGTTTAAATGCCAAATGATAGAGGTAGTGCCCGTCTTCGTAGAGCGAATCCAATAGGTAATATTTGTAATTGGCTTTCCAATAGTCTGATACAGGTGACACAAATTCGTGACCAAATGCCGGAATGTAGTTTTTGTAGATATTGACATCGATAAACATCTGTCCGGTAAACTGCGACACGTTGCTGCTTTCAACGCCCGATACCCGGCTGGCAGTTATCACCTCTTTCTTCTTTAGTGGAGATGACTTGCAGTAAACGTCTGAGAGTGTTTCGGTTATGAATACAGGAAGAAATACTTTTCCGGTTTCAGCAGATGTGTCGGCGTAGTTTTTTATAAAGTCAAAGTTTTTCATAACGCCTTTTTTAGTAAAGCCGTCTTTGACGTTGTTGAGGTCGATTTCCATCTTGTTGTAACACTGAAACTTGTAGCTTTGCAGTTTGTCGGGATTGTTTTTTTTGCGGTTGGCCTCCACATTGCGCATAATACGCCAGGCAGGATTTTCGCCTGGGTGTATCACTATTTCGTTGAGCATAAGGTCGCCTTGAACCAGCTGAACGTTGATTTCTTGATATGAGCCCGATGATATTGGCAATGTGTAGGTTTGGTAGCCGAGCATCGAGAACGATATGGAGTCGCATTTATGGTTTGTCTGCAGGTTGTAGTTGCCTTCGGGGTCGGTGATTGTACCTATGGTGGTACCAACTAAAACCACGTTGGCAAACGGCAATGGTTCACCTGTAGACGCATCAGTGACTATCCCCCTGACTTTGGTCTGAGCCGAAACACTCGTAGCAAGCAACAGAAGGGCGGTTAATAGGTTAATCTTGTTAAGGTTTTTCATTTTTTGTTTGTTTTTTCCTGCCCGATTTCAGGATGCAAAGATACATTACATTTTTGAATATCCTACACTATAATTGCAATAATTAACAATAATTTACATAGTTTTTTTACTGGTCGATTTTAATATTTTAGGATATCCTCCATGTGAATGCTTTGACGATAGGCGTATGGCACGTGTCGACTAAAAATGTGCTATATAGTTGACCATAAACGCTGCTTGAAATGTAAATAAATATTGAAAGAATGATTTCCAATCGGTATCCTTGAAGCTTACCTCCATTTTTTGCCAGATAGACTCTCCGTCTTTCTTAATGTTGAGTATTGGATATACGGCTATGCAGCCGAACCAATGGATGATGGTGATAATCCATATAAATATTTGATATAATACTGTTGCTTCGATATAACTGTGGTATGCCACTATGGAATATATTCCAAACAAGAATAAAATGGCACTCGCAATAATAGCTATGTAAAACCCTGCTTTCTTGTAATGAAACACCAGTACGAATCCAATTAAAGCCACTAATTGGACAAAGATGTTAACAAATACTAAGACATAAGTACTGATCATAGAAAAACTGGTTATTGAAGTGTCTTTGAAGACAAGGTACATTAATCTTATATTGTTAGCAGCTTGGACAAGGATGTCGCTGTACAAGATAATCATCATGATAAGGAAAACGGTGGCGAAAGTGTTTTTCTCTTTCATGATATTCTTATGGATCAACTGGCTGTCAACACTGATTCTTTGTTTTGGAGGGTAGCCGTAGCGATTGTTTTTGCTGTCGCTTTCTACAAAGAACAATTTCAGGTTGTAAAAAGGAATGAACTGAATCCATCCAGATTCTCCTATGTCGTGGCAGCGTTTTGTGCTCTGCGCCCACAAAAACCAACAAGTTACACAATATATCCATATGCATATAGACTTTACAAACGCCTCTGTATTTGCCCGTTCTTCGCTAAATATAGGCTCGTTGGAATCTAATCCTATGGTGAAGAAATATTTGGGCAGATATTCGGTTATACATATCACAGTTGCTCCGATTAAAATTGACAGACAATATTCTAAGCGCCTGATTCTACCATCGTATGCAAATGCCCTTGAAAACAGCGGCTGAGGATTGTCTGTGATTTCGGTGTTGATGTTTTCCATAATGTTGTACCTTTTATGATTATGCTCCACAAATTTAGTGTTTATTTTTGAAATATAAAAAAAATAAGGGACTGATTCGCATCAATCCCTTATTGGGGGTAAAAAAAACATTAAAAATTATGAAAACTAAAAGAATTGGAATCTGTTTTAAAACAGAGAGCTGTATTTGTCGTACAGTGCTCTGAGATTGTTTGCTACCGCTTCTTGATTGTGGATGATGGCGTATTGAGCCAGCTGGGCTATAATTGCTACTCCAATGTTGGCCTCGCGGGTTTCGATTATGCCGTCATTTTTTAGCGAGATATAGTGCTGGAGTATGCTGTTGTATTCGTCACCGATCTTTTGTGATAATTCGGCGGCTTGTTGTTCCATTCCGGCATTGTACATAGCGTCTATCAAAGGCAGCATCGATTGGTCGTAGTATACCTGATGTGGCGGTGTTATCTCTAAGCATTTGTTTATAACCTCTTGCGCTTTGTCTTTTTTGCCTTCTTTTACAAGCTGGCTGGCAAGGCGTCCAAACATTTCTCTTATGCCTATGATATTGATCTGGCGGCGGTTGTTCTCTTCTATGGTTACATCGTCGCTGCCCATATTGCCCCAGCGGAATTTGTTCATCACGTTGTCGTACATTATGTCGCCGTCAACTTCTCCAACTTCGGTGTCGTCTCCCCTGTTTATGGTGTATGGCACTACACGGTAGGCGAATCCTTCAAGTCTGAAATATTTGTCCAGACCGTAATAATCGTCCATGCCACCGCTTGCAGCAAAATAGATGGGGCGTTTCCAATCGTTTGCGGCAATGATGTCGAATACTGCTATATCGTTTTTAAGGAAATACGATTTTGAGATGTTGATTACTATTTTGTCTTGTGCACGGTCGGCATTGTTGGCGCTGAGAGTGCCGTTGGCAAGGCAGTTTTCTTTATTAACCGGAATAGAAATCTTGCGCGAACCTATGTAGTTGATGTTCTCGCCAGATTGTAGCGGTATCTTATCTTTCTCATTTTCAGATGCGAGCAGCGACACAACGCTTTGTATTGGCGCAGGTAGGTCGCACAATTTTTTAAGCAGATCGGGTACTTTGGCGTTGAGGCTGTTGATGCTTTCGGTGTTGGTGCCAAAAACATTTGTAGGGCTCTTTGCAAGTGTTTGAACCAAGGATATCAATTGCAGAGGTGAAATCGCGTCGGGCGATTGTGTTATGATTTCGTAATCTTTGGCGTAAAGTTGCGGAAACTTGCTGTTGGTTACGGTTTTAACAAACTCGTCGTAGAATGGACGCACGATTTCTCGCACCTCTTTGGGGTTGCTTGATATCTTGTCGTTGATATACACAGTGGGGTTGTCGGTGTACACCAGTGCCACATTGCGTTTGTTTACTGCGTATTGATCTGCTTTGATAATGAAGTCAACAGGCTCGGAATCATATTTTTTCTCCATAGTCTGCTTGAGATACCAGTCGGTGCCGGCGAGCGAAAGGTTCACCACGCGTACGTCGGTTCGTATTCCTTCCACTTCTTGGGCATACCATAGGGGGAATGTGTCGTTGTCGCCAAATGTGAAAAGTATGGCGTTTGGCGCGCACGACTCTAAGTAGTCTGCGGCAAAGTCGCGGCAGGTGTAACGGTTAGAACGGTCGTGGTCGTCCCAGTTTTGGCAAGCCATTTCAATCGGCACTATCAGGCAGGCTCCTGATATCACCGCTGTGGCTGTCATCATATTGATTTTGCTCAATTTGCGTCTGATAAACGCATATATGCCCGCCACGCCTAATCCGCACCAGATGGCAAATGCGTAGAATGATCCTGCGTAAGCGTAGTCTCGCTCGCGGGGCTGATACGGCGTTTGGTTGAGGTAAACCACTATGGCAACACCTGTTAAGATAAAGAACAGGAATATTACAAAGCAGTTTTTCTGGTCGTGGTTAAATCCGGCGAACAATCCTAAAAATCCTAAAATCAACGGCAAAAGGTAGTATGCGTTTCGTGCCGAATTGTTTTTTAGTCGGTCGGGAAGGTTGCTTTGGTCGCCAAGCCTTATGCTGTCAAAAAAGTCGAATCCGGTTATCCAGTTGCCATTAATGTAGCTTCCGTGGCTTTGTATGTCGTTTTGACGTCCCGAGAAATTCCACATGAAATAGCGGAAATACATGTGCCCCAGCTGGTATTTGAAGAAGAACGCCAAGTTGTCGGCAAAGGATGGACGCTCCTTGGGATCAGACGAGTCGATGTTTGCCCAGCTCTTGTATCCCGAAATGTGGGTTGGGCTCTGGCTGTACATACGTGGGAAGAATCCGCAGTGCTCAGCGTCGTATACATATTCGGGATTGGTTTTTGCAACTCTGATGTATTTGCCGTCTTGTGCTATGTAGGTGAATTGCTCTTCTTGGTCGGTAACATCCGCATTGTAGTAGTTGCCGTAAAATAGCGGACAGTCGCCATACTGCTCACGGTTGAGGTAGGAGAGGAGGCTGAATCCGTTGTCGGGACTGTTCTCGTTGATTGGAGGATTTGCGCATGCACGGATAACAGTCATAGCAAATGTGCCGTAGCCTATGTACATTACCGTAAGACCTAACGCTATAGTATTAAGAAGCACTTTTTTGTACTTGTAGCTATAACCTATCAACCAAGCGAGAATGCCAAATAGTAGTATTACATAAAATACCGTTCCTGAGAGATATCCCATTCCGAAATAGTTGACAAACACAAGGTCGAACAATGCGGAGATTTTTACAGTTAAAGGTATGATGCAATAGAGTATTGCCACTAACAGCACTAACGATACACCGAGTGCTACTGCTGTGCCGATGTTTGTGGTTTTGTATTTTTTGTAGTAATATACAAACACAATAGCGGGTATTACCAAGAGGTTGAGCAGGTGCACGCCTATTGACAATCCCATCAGGTAGCAAATTAATATAATCCAGCGGTTTGCGTATTTTTCGTCGGCGCACTCCTCCCATTTGAGAATGCACCAGAACACCACCGCTGTAAACAAGCTCGACATACTATATACTTCGCCCTCTACCGCAGAGAACCACGCCGTGTCGCAGAAACAATATATGAGCGAACCCACAACTCCGCTAGCAAGCATGATAACGGTTTCGTGCATAGTGTAGCTGATGCTTTTTTCATCTTTTACACCTTTATAATATATGTTGTTGATGAGTTTGCGGGCTATGTGTGTGATGCTCCAGAAAAGGAACAGCACTGTGAACGCGCTTGCCAATGCCGCCGCAGCGTTTACCATCATTGCCATCTTGGTGACGTCGCCGAATGATAACAACGATGCCACACGTCCTATAATCATCCAGAGGGGTGCTCCTGGGGGGTGTCCCACCTCTAATTTCACTGCTGTGGCTATAAATTCGCCGCAGTCCCAAAAACTTGCTGTCGGCTCTATTGTAAGCAGATAGGTGATGGCTGCAACCGCAAACGTTGACCAGCCTGCAATCTTGTTGTATTGTTTAAATTGTTTCATCACTATTTGTAATATTGCGGCAAAAATAAAACTATTATTTAATAATTAAAAATTATTTTTGCTGCGCATCAACTGCTTGTTGAATGTTTGCTTGTTTACTCTAGGTCTTTTTGATATGCTTTTACTATCAGGATGTTTTTGAGATGCAAATAGACAGCGTTTCCTGTAGTCTTGTCTTTCAATTTCAAAATTAAATCCTTGTTGCTTGATATCACTATTGCTATAATTATAGAAATGTTTTTAATCTTGTCAACAAACTGCTCCACATATCTGGGCGGTAGGTATATGTGCATATTGTTGCTCCATTGGGGTAATTCAAATTCTGCCTGCATTTGAAAGTACAAGTGGTTGTTTTCAGTCCAGATGTCCAGTCCTTCGGCTTTCATTTTGTCGCTTATGAAAAAATCGTGGTATCTCTTTATTATCTCGTTTTCTTCGTCGCCGTTCTCGGTCATTATTCTTTTGAGATCACTGGCTGTCAGATGCATCTCTGCTACAATGTCGTTGTCGTGGTCTAAAAAATAGTATTGGGCGTTGGCATTGTTGGCAATGATTCTGTTTATTACGTTTTTTTGTTCGTAATTGCATGCGTTTTTTTTAAGTTCGAAGTTTATGAATGCGCTACAAACTTCTTCTAACGTTTGGTTATGCAGCTCCTTGGGCAGCTTGATTTTGAATTCAACGGTTTGATTGTTGAGCGAAACATCTTCCACCGAGAAATCATAATGGGATATGGGAATAGATGGTTTCAACTTTTCCACAGCCACATCCAGCGGGTCGTTGTCGTAGTATTCGGGTTCCAGCGGAAAACTCTTCTCTACCTCCTGGCTTGTGACTACCATGTTGCATGAGTGCTTGGCGTCGTCGCCTACAAAACGCAATTTCAGGCTGTAACCTTCGTAAACCATTGGGGTGACTATGTTCACGAACATCAAGTTGTAAGCCATAGAATTTATGAATAGTTGTTTGCTCTTTTCTTTATCTTTGTTTATGAGGTTAATAGCTTCGTTTTTTTCGTGAATGACAATCTCAATTACTTTTTTTGATTGGTCGGCGGAAAAAGATCTGAACTCTGTCGCACCTTTGGTAAACGGGCACCGGGAGTTGTAATCGGCTATGATTTTTTTTATCGACTGCGCCCCGCATACTGAAGCGGTAAACATCAGACAAATGGCTGCAAATATGGTCAACGATAGTTTTCTAATCATCTTTAATGGTTTTTGGGTGTTTATATTGAGGCAAAAATAACAAAAAAATTTTTGCAGCGCGGATAAAAAAGTTCAGAAATATTTTTGAAATAATAAAATAATATCTACCTTTGCGCCGTCAAAAAGCGAAAGCATTTTGACTTTGGTATAGACCTATGGTGTAATGGTAGCACAGCAGATTTTGGTTCTGTTAGTTGAGGTTCGAATCCCCATAGGTCTACAAGTTCCGCAGACTCTGGTCTGTGGAACTTTTTTTTTGTCTTTTTTTTCAGGGGGAAGAAAACGGTGCGGTGTAAAACAAAAAAACCAAAGCGTTTCTGCTTTGGCTTCTAAGGGTGGTACCACCGGGAATCGAACCAGGGACACAAGGATTTACAGTCCTTTGCTCTACCAACTGAGCT
>JAGCYI010000278.1 GCA_017960885.1 Bacteroidales bacterium | reverse complement strand
GAAACAAATTTTGCCTTTTGTAGGACGGTCTTTGGTTTTGGGATAAAGTTTCACAAGCATTTCGGAGCATTTGGTGTATTCTCCTGAGTTGAAATAGGTGAGAGCCTTATCCACCTTTTTGTTCTGAGCCATTGCCTGCGGTATTGCCGCAACAAGAATCAGTGCCACTATTGTAATAATTGATCGCATCTTGTTTAGAGTTTAGAAAAAACGTTTTGTCAATAAATTACAAATTTTGTTCTTTTTTTCTAAATGGCAAAAATTTTTTGAGATTTTTTTTGATTTTATGTGTATTTAGTGGGAAATGTAATAAAAAAGGCAGCAAACCTTTCAGCCTGCTGCCAATTTATAAAGGACAGTTTAGTGTTTAATTTTTCTTGGTGGAAAATACTATTGGTATGGCCATTTGAACGTTTACGGGTTGGTTGTCTTTGATGCCGGGCTTAAAGTCGGGGAGCATTTCAATTACTCTTTTTGCCTCTTGGTCAAGCGATTCGTCACCGGCACTTCTTAATAATGTGATGTTGGTAACTTTGCCTTGTTTGTTTACTATAAATCTATAATAGGATGTTCCTGAGGCGTTTTTTGCTTTTGCATCTTCTGGGTATTTTACATTATCGGCTATGAATTTTAAAAGGGCTTTCTGTCCGCCGGGGAATTCGGGTTGAACGTCGGGCGTTACATATACAGAATCTTCATTGTTTTGTTGTGGTGTTGTTACCCTGATTTTTACGGGATTAGCATTTTGCCCTTTGGATTTTTTGGTGGTGACGATTATTACTCCGTTAGCACCTTTTTCGCCGTATGCGTCTATGGCAGATTGGTCTTTGAGAACCATTATGCTTTTAACATTAGAAGCGTCAACGTCGTCCATCGTTCCCTCTTTGCCGTCGATTATTACAAGAGGCGATGAGGGTAGAGTAGAAATGTCCATTTTTATGTTGTGATCCATATCAATGGTTGCGGGACCGATAATGATTTGCTCTGAGGGTAACTTTGGTTCTGTGTTTACTACATCGTTAGGATTGTCGGACGGTTCGCTTTTTTTGGTGGTGATTTCAATTACGTCGTTTTGGGCATCATTGCCGTATTTGTCGGTTGCAGCAGTGCCTTTATATACGTTAATTGATTTAATTTTTGACGATTCCACTGATGAGGTGGAACTTGGTTTGCCATCGACAATTACGATGGGATCTTGCGGCGCAGTTTGGATATTCAAATTTAAATGGTTATCTTTGCTGCTGGTTACAACGATGGTTTGGGCGTTGCTTTCGGCGAATTTTGCTGTCAACAGTGCCGAAACTGCTATTGGCAATAGTACCTTGATTACTGCCAATCGTGACGAATTTTTACTTGACATCATAGTTATACGTTTTTTTAAATTACTGTGATTCAGGCTGCTGGCTACTGAACTCCACTTCCTGCCGGCGGCCTTTTTTATTAATAATGTTTGATATTGTTTTGCGTTGAATCCTGAGGCTATTACCTCGTGGTCGGCTTGATATTCGTGAACGGCACGCAATTCGCGTTTGAAGAGCCATATTGCAGGGTTGAACCATTGCAGACAGCAAGCCAAATCCATAAAAATCAAGTCGATAGAATGACGGTGGTTGATGTGTGCCATTTCGTGAGTTAGCACTTCGCGCGAATTTTCTTGATAATCGTGCGAATTCATAAAGATATACTTTATCCAACTTACAGGCGATTTAATGGTTTCTGAGATAATTAGTTTGACACCTTCTCTTAAAGTAATTTTGTGACTAAAAGCTACTTTGCCAATGATAGACAGCGTGGTAACTAAGTATTTGAGAAAAAACAATGCTACACCTGCTATCAAAATGTATGGAATAATATCTGTGAAAGAAATGCTCTCTTCGGCTTCGGCAACCATCTCAACGGGGGCGATATCCATAACGGCGGGACTTATCTGCTCTTCGGCATCCACATAAACCTCTTTGTTGAAAAAAGGCAGTTTTACCAACGGAATTACAAACGAAATTGCCACCGACGACAAAATCGTTGCCCTATTGAGAGCGTAGTATCTTTCGCTACTCATAAACAGCTTGTAGGTAATGTACATTGCTGCTATCACGAGTGCCACTTTGTAGATATATTCCATTTCCATAGCTTTTATGATTTAGTGTCTTGATTTTCGATTTGCTGCAAAAGGTCTTTAATTTCGTTTGACGAAAGTTCGCCATCGTCTACAAGTGCCGAAACAGCATTTTTGTACGAATTGTTGAAGTACTCTTTAATAATGTTTTTGAGCGACTTGCGTCCAAAATCGCTCCTCTGCACTGTGGCAAAATATTGATAAGTGTTGCCATATGCCTTGTGGCTTACAAAACCTTTTGATTCCAACATCCTTACCATAGTAGATATGGTATTAAAATGAGGCTTGGGTTCGGGCAAAATGTCGATAATCTCTTTTACGAACATCGGTCCCTTATCCCAAAAAATGTTCATCAGCTCATCTTCTTTCTTTGTAAGTTTTTCCATCGCTAAAATTTTTGTTTTGTTTCTGCTGCAAATATAAACATAAAAAATTAAATCCAACTATTATTTTTAGTTTTTTAACTATTATTTTTAGTTATTTTGTGAAGCGTGGGACAGAGGGGTGCTGTACTTGATTGATTTTTAATAGATTGCTTATGTTAATTATTAATAATGTAAATTTATAAATAAAACCGAAACTTTTATTCTAACATCCGTTAAAGTTACTTGCATAGCACGGTTTTTGATTATTTACTTTAATTTTGTATATTTGCATTGACAATTTTTATCAAACTATGAATAACGGCATTTGTCCATATCCCGGTTTACGGCCTTTTACCGAAGAGGAAAGCATTTTCTTTAAGGGTAGAGATTTGCATATTAGGCAAATAGTTAAACTGTTGGAAGAGAATAAGATGGCTTTTATTACCGGTGCTTCGGGCGATGGAAAATCGTCGATGGTGTATGCCGGTGTGGTGCCGTATATCCGTGCGGGTTTTTTCAAGGCCGATTACAATAGTTGGATTATTACCGACTTTAAGCCGCAGCGCAACCCACTCGCCTCGCTTGCCGAATCGCTCTCTAATGGTATGTCGATTGGTTTCGATGAATGTTTCAACGAACTTTCAAATGGTTTTTCGTCGATTGTAGACCTTTAT
>JAGCYI010000004.1 GCA_017960885.1 Bacteroidales bacterium | reverse complement strand
AGGAGAGGGGCTTGTCGGTAAGAAGGCGTGTTTTCTTAAACACGCAGTTTTCTTCTTTTATTATGTCGTTGATATTAAGTTCTTCTGCCATGATTATTTAGTGCTGTTGATGAAGTTTTCTAATGCTGCAAGTATGTCGCCGGGCGATGCTATCATACCACCCATGCGTCCGTAGTGCTCAACGGGAACTTTGCCGTTGACTGCGAGGCGGACGTCTTCTACCATCTGTCCTGCGCTCATTTCTACGGTAAGGAATCCTTTGGCGTGTGCGCAGAGTGCCTGGATCTGTTTTTCGGGGAATGGCCACAGTGTCTGAGGACGGAGCAAGCCTGCTTTGATGCCTTTGGCGCGGGCAAGGTCTACCGCCTTCATACTTGTGCGTGCGCTGCTGCCGTATGCCACAATGATGTATTCGGCATCGTCGCAGTTGATGAGTTCGCAACGTACTTCGTTTTCCTGTATTTTGGCGTATTTGTCTTGAAGTTTCTGGTTGAAAGCCTCTTGAACCGATGCTACAAGGTTGAGCGATGTGATAACGCGGTGGGGAGTGCCTTTTTTGCGGCCTGTGGTAGCCCACGGACATTGTTCTTTTACCTCTTCGTCGGTGCGTCGTGGAATGGGGTCGAATAGTTCAACTTTTTCCATCATCTGTCCGATAACGCCGTCGCTGAGAATCATTGCCGGATTGCGGTATTTGAATGCGAGGTCGAAGGCGAGTTTAAGAAAGTCTGCCATCTCCTGAACGCTTGCGGGGGCGAGTGTGATAAGTTTGTAGTCACCGTGTCCGCCGCCTTTAACAGTTTGGAAATAATCTGCTTGTGAAGGCTGAATTGTGCCAAGTCCTGGACCTCCGCGTACAACGTTTACCGTTACACAGGGCAATTCTGCGCCTGCGATGTACGAAATACCCTCTTGCATAAGGCTTACGCCCGGTGAAGAAGATGATGTCATAGCCTTTTTGCCTGCTCCGGCGGCTCCATATACCATGTTGATAGAAGCAACTTCGCTTTCGGCCTGCAACACTACCATGCCAGTGGTTTTGATAGGGTTGGCTGCCATAAGGTATTCCATAACCTCGCTCTGCGGGGTAATGGGATAGCCGTAGTAAGCGTCCACGCCTGCGCGGATGGCTGCTTCAGCAAGGGCTTCGTTGCCCTTCATTAGTCTGAGTTCTCCCATTTCGATATGTTTGTTTTTTTAATTGTCGGTTTTTGCCCTATAAACTGTGATTACTGTGTCGGGACAAACTGTGGCACAGTTGGTACATCCGGTGCAGTTTGCCGGATTTTTCATTTCTGCGTAGTTGTAGCCTTTGAGGTTCACTTTGTGCGAAAGTGCCAAAACATCAAATTTGCAGGCTTCTACACAAAGTCCGCAACCCTTGCAATGCTCGGTGTCTACTACTACCGCACCTCTTACTTTTGCCATTTTATTAGTTTTAATGTTCTGATTGAAATTGTTTTTTTATCAATGTGCAAAATTATAATTTATTTTTTGAATAGAGAAATTGAAAATGGAAATAATGTGTATTGATACTGCGAAATTATTGAATGAAAAATGTGGTTAACACAACAAAAACACTTTTATTTGCACATAAAATCATTATACAATGAGCGCAACTGAATTAAAAATATCGGCAAAAAATCTTATCGATTCGCTTGATACATCCGACCGTGGTAGTATGGATATACTTGTGTCGGTAGTTAATATATTAAATGTGTTTGCTAACGGTAAGTCAAAAAAAGATAATCGCGTTGTTGATGCGGCGGATATAAAGTTTAAACGCAGCCCTCTTTCTGATAGGGTAAAAAATATGAGCGTTAAGATCGACCTTCCGACAGAGTACAACGAAACTTGCGCTCTACTCAGTGTTTAATGATTTTGAAGATGCTATTCAATATTTTTGTGCACAGTCGGCATCGGCAGATTTGATTGTTACACGAAATATTAAAGATTTTAAACATTCCGAAATTGCTGTTAAGACCCCGGCCGGGTTGTTTTAATAAAAATATTGGGATATTTGCCTTTGATTAAGAGTGTTTGTTAATATTCTATCTATCAGCATAATATATAAATTTGGTACAAATTGAAAGTTCAACTTTCAATTTGTACCAAATGTATAAAACATTTTGTAAATGAGCAAATTATTGTGATGATTTTTGCAAAAAAATCCCACCCCTTTGGTTGCCGGCTATGTGAGGCGTCAACAAAAGGGGGTGGGATATGAATTGGTATCGAAAATAATGAGTTATTTGGATGATTATTTTTATCATCAAAATTTTAATGTGCGAGTTATCTTAGTGGTTTCAATCCCTTTGCCTGGTAGACGGTATGATATGATGAATGGGTAGTCTCCCGGAGTGTACGATTCAAGAGATGAATTAAGTATTCGCTGTTCGTCATCGGTGTATTTTCTAGTAACTTTTCTCTGGATTAAATTTTTAACACTTCGTGCGTCGTCACGGCAATAGAATATCACGTTGTATGTTATCATACCACTATCATATATCCCACTTGCTATTCCGTTATTAATTTCGGTGTCGGTGAGGTGATCATGGTTTAAGGAAAGTGAATTAAAGATTGTCATAGCATCTGCTGGCGGATATGATAACTGACGGGTTACCCGAAGATTATTTTTTAATATGTAGTCGTAAACAACCTTGTAAATGGAATTATTGTACCATTCGGTGTTCTCTAAGTCGGCTTCTAAATGTACGAGGGTGTTGGTGTTGTCAATCTGCTGTTGTTCGAAAATATCGAAAAAGTCATCGGTTGCGAATCCTTTGGAATAGTTTTCTGAAAAATCATGGAATGCCACACCATCCAAAGTCATGGAGTTTATTCTATCCCTAAAATTACTGAACTTGCTTGTGCGGAAATACAATTGATAAATAGTATCTGTTCCTGCTGTTAATTGTATGCTGTATATTTTTTGGGGATTGAATGATACACTTTCGAGCGAATAGTTGATTTCTGCCATTTGCCCTATTACGTCATGACATTCTTTGGTAGTATATGGCAAAACTTGTGTTTCAAAATTATTGTCATTTATACCTTTGATTACCACCTTTTTGTCGTCGTCGGATATTTTTTCGAAAATGTTTTCGTAATCGTAACTCAGCATGATGTAGCCCTGAGTGTATTCTTTTGGCATATAGTTGTATTGTCGGTCAATGGGAAATTGGTATAGGATATCCTCGGCTTCAATGGTGTTGCCTGGAAGTTCGCCAGTAGTAAATGTTACTTTGCATGTGTAAGTCGGTGTCCATCTTTTGTATACTACGGGTTCCCATTCGCCATTTACCAATTGAGTGAGAGTAAGAGTTAAATCAACGGTGTATTCGGTGTTGCCTTTGAGATCTTTGTGTTGTATATTTATTAAGTAACCGTCATTGGAGATATATTCCGTTGCCATATTCTCGCCCGATGCATCGGTTATTGTGTAATTAGTAATCTGATATCTATATGTGTAAGACACTGTGTCGTGCACTTTGATTTCAATCGGTTCGAAGATTTTCTGGTCTGATGCTATGACTATGGGATATTTGAAACAGCGGCAGTTGGACGACCCCGATTTTGGATATTGATCTTCGTTGTCAAAGTTAACGATTCTGTTAATAAACTCTTTAACTTCGGTTGAATCTAATTGAATTTGTGGTGTCGTTGGTTCTGGTTCGTTGTCATCCTTCTTACAGCCGAAAAACAACGTTGCAGCGGTTAAAATTAGAGAAATGAAATATAACTTTTTCATAATCAGTGGTATTTAATAATTGATTAATTGTTTTTTGTGCTACAAAGATGGGGATTAATTATGAAAAATACAAATTCTATGATGTATCTTTGATCTGTTTGCGTATAACCCTACACATCATCGCCGACGGGCGGCTCAATGTGCAGGGTTACAAAAATACCGTCTTCCAGACGGTTGGTAATTAAAAAAATCCGTTTATAGCAAGCCAAAAATTGAAAATTTTAGAAGTTTTGGCTGGCTATGAACGGAAAATTATATTATTATTCTTTAAATAAATCGTTGATTGTGAGAGTGTTTTGAAAGACTTCTGAAATTGATTATTCCGTCAAAATCTTGGTTGTTTTCCTGATCCCCATCGTAAATTACTCGGGTGGAGATGATTTTGTTGCCGAGGGTTTTGCGGATGTACGATAATTGTGTAAAGAAATCCTGTCGGTAGGTCATTGCAGATTTTACTTCGTAGGCACGCAAACTTCCGTCTGGCATTTCTTCGAGAATGTCAACCTCGTGTTGTTGCTGGTCTCGGTAAAAAAATAGTTGCGGATTTTGTCCTCGATTTAATTTCTGTTTAATTATTTCGTTAACAACCATATTTTCAAATAGTGAACCGCGTAAAGGATGAACATCAAGTTGTTCTTTGGTGTAGATACCAAGAAGCCAAGTGGCAAGCCCTGTGTCGTGGAAAAACAATTTTGGTGATTTGGTCAGCCTTTTATTGATGTTGGCATAATATGGTTGCACAAAATGCACAATGTAAGACGTCTCTAAAATGCTAATCCACGACCTAACTGTTGTAGCGCTTACGCCAATATCGCTTGCCAACGACGATGCGTTGAATTCTGTACCGATTCTGCCTGCGCAAAGCCGCACAAATGTATTAAACAGATGTAGGTCTTTGATGTTGATGAGTTGCCGCAGGTCTCTCTCAATGTATGTGGTATAGTAGTTTGAAATAAGCAACTGTCTTGCCTCGATGCCCGAAGTCCACACTGCCGGATAGCCGCCGTTTAATATCAGTAGAGAGGTTTCTGTGTTTGGATATTGTGATAGAATTTCTTCTACCGACAACGGCAATAATGTTAAAACAGCAGTTCTGCCTGCCATTGATTGTGAAGCGTTTTGCATTAATGCAAAATTTGAACTTCCTGTAACTATGTAACGGCGTTTTGTTGAATCGGTCATTCTGTCGTTGTCTACAGCCACTTGAAGATATGAAAATATTTTTGCAAAGCGTTGAGCCTCGTCGATTATCACTCCGTCGGGATATTTTGATAGAAAACGCTTTGGGTCGTATTCAATTTCTGAAAGAATGCTTTCGTCTTCGAGATTGACATACGGCAGCTCTCCAAATAGTTTTCGGCACAACGTAGTTTTGCCCGACTGACGCGGACCTGTGAGTGTTACTACCGGCAAATAATCAAACACCGATGCAAGTACATCTTTTAATATTCTGTTTATCAGCATAATATAATATTTTGTGACAAATTGAAAGTTCAACTTTCAATTTGTCACAAATATAGAGAACTATTTGTAAATAAGCAAATTATTTGGAGAATTTTTTCCAAAAACAATCCACTCCCGAAGTGCCAAAAATGCTCAAACATTTTGCGGAAAGTGTCGTTTTGGGCTAAAAACATTTTGCGAAAAGTGTTGTTTGAGGGTAAAAACATTTTGCGAAAAGTGAAAAAATCTTCACTTTAATCTGCCACGAAATGGTTTGTTGTGTCTTTCATGGCAGATTATAAACAAAAAAAATAATTTTATAAAAATATTTTTATTTCATTGATTTTATTGTCACTGAGTTATTATGTTATGATTCAGATTTCATGAAAAATCCTGCTTTGGGTTAAAATGATTGTTGATGGATAAAAACAATCCACCCCCGAAGTGCCGGCTATGTCAGGTGGCAGGTTCGGGGGTGGGGAATCTATGAATAGTCTGTCAGTGCTCTACAATCCAAATGCGTAGTAGGCTGCTTTGCCGTTGGGGTATTTGCCTTCGATGAAGACGCCGCCTTTGGTTTTCTCTATCATGCGCTGGATGTCGCTGATGGAGGTGATGGCTGTGCCGTTGATTTCGGTGATGATGAAGCCTTTGCGTACTCCTGCGCTGAGAAGTTTGCCGCTGTTGATTTCGGCTACCTGTACGCCGTTGGTAATATGGTATTTTTTAAGGTCGTCTTTGGAGAGTTCCTCAAACGATGCGCCGAGCATTTCGAGCGATGAGGCTTTCTTTATCTCCATTGTGTTTTCTGAATTTTTGAATGTTACCTCGGCGGTTTGAGTTTTGCCGTTGTGGATAAATTCAATTGAGGTCTTGTCGCCGGGACGGAACTGTGATACAGCCTCTTGCAATTCGGCTACGCTGTTGGTCTTTTTGCCGCCTATCGAAAGGATGATGTCTTTCTCTTTGATACCTGCGTCTTCGGCTGACGATTTTTCGCCTACACGACCCACATATACACCTTTGATACGGTCGAGACCGGCTTCGTCGGCTATTTCTTGTGTTACGTCGCCGATGTTGATGCCGAGGAGAGCACGTTGTACTGTGCCGTATTCCATAAGGTCGCTGATAACTTTCTGCACAATGCTTACGGGCACTGCAAATGCGTATCCAGCAAAGTTGCCTGTTTGAGATGCAATGGCGGTGTTGATGCCAATCAATTGACCCTCAGTATTTACGAGTGCGCCGCCGCTGTTGCCCGGGTTAACTGCTGCGTCGGTTTGTATAAACGATTCTACCGAACCTTTGGCATTGTTGATAATGTTGATATTGCGT
>JAGCYI010000277.1 GCA_017960885.1 Bacteroidales bacterium | reverse complement strand
TTTATGTATACAGCACGTACTACATAGTTACGTGTATACATATACGTGGGCTTTCGGCGTTGCTCGTTTCTGACGGATGGGCAATGCGAGAGCCTTTGAACGTGGAACGGGCAATAAGTTAGTTCCCACGTTTTTTATTTTATATGGGTAATGATAATGGTATTAACAATTCTGTTCTGGGGATTGGCAGAAAAAAAAACTGTAACAAAATGAACAGAACTATTTACTTAATTGCAATGCTATTAACATTGACGATGAATGTTTACGGACAATCATTCGAAGAACTATACCAAGAAGGACAGAAATATTATAACAGCAAAAACTACACAAAAGCACTTGAATGTTTTAGCCAAGCAGCGGCAGGAGGTTATGAAGAAGCACGTGTCCAAATTGGGTTAATGTATTATTCTGGTTGGGGTGTAGAGAAAAATTACCGAACGGCTTTAAACTACTTAACAATATCAGCCGATAATGGACATACATTTGCTTGTTCGATAGTTGGTGGAATGTATTTAGTTGGGAAAGGTATTAGTAAAGATTATAATAAAGCATATAAATACTTACAAAAAGCAGCGGAACAAGGCAATGGTTTAGCACTATACTACTTAGGTGATATGTATTATAATGGACAAGGAGTACAGAGAGATATGAAACAAGCATATAATTATTATAAGCAAGCCGTAGATCACCAATACGATAACGCGAAATTCGATTTAGGTAAAATGTATTTCTATGGAGATGGTGTTAATAAAAATTACGTTACGGCTTTTAATTATTTAAAACCATTTGCTGACAATGATAACGGAGAAGCGCAATGTTTGATTGGAACGATGTATATTGGAGGTAAAGGAGTTGCACAAGATGATCAAAAGGCATACTTATATTTAAAAAAATCAGCCGATAATGGTTTTCAATATGCCAACTACTTTTTAGGATTAATGTATTACTCAGAACAAAACTATGGTAAAGCCTTCGATCACTTAAAACCATTTGCAGACAACGATGAACCTGATGCCCAATTTTATGTAGGATTAATGTATTACACAGGGAATGGCGTAGTTCAAGATTATTTTAACGCAATTAATTACTTTCAAAGATCAACAAATAATGGCAATCGAGATAGTCAAACCTTTTTAGGTTGTTGTTATTACGATGGAAAAGGTGTAACCAAAAACACATCTTTGGGTAAAAAATATTTGGCAAAATCAGCCGAACAAGGAGATAAAAATGCACAACAAATATTGGAAGAAATAGAAACAGAAGAATTGAAAGGTAAAACATACAAGGCGATTGACAAAGTTGCAGGATACATTCCATATTTTGGTGTAGGATGGAATATAGGAAAAGCAATTTATGAATTCACTCATTAATAGAATTATAATCATAATTAAAGCACACCTTGCCACCGCTTCGTGTGCTTTTTTTAATTAATTATTTATTACAAGCCAATAAGATAATGCCCATACACCCCATCCAATTCCGCCACCATTCTAAGTTGGTACAAAAAATCGCCTGGCATTCACCCTTGGAGTTTTTACCGAAAACCCGTCGGCAATAGCGTGTTACAAATCAGTTGGTTTCAAAATCACCTCCGAACGAAATCATATCATCGATGGCGAAGAGTGGAAAGGGGTGGAAATGGAGAGGGAGATTACTCTCTAAACAAATCATCCAATACCACCACGCTTTGCACCATCTGCGAATATTTGCCGGGGGCGATGCCTTCGGTGGTAATTAGCGTAATCCACGGAGTATGTTTCAGAGCGGTTTCCTTTATAAAAGCATTTTTACGGTTTTGGATTTTGTCGTATTCTTCTTTGTCTAATTCGTAAGGCGATTGCGAATATTTAACTTCGCAGATATTTACTATTCGGTCGGCGCGTTCGATTACAATGTCGATTTGGGCAGCCGGAGTTGATGTCTTGCTACGCCAAGAATAACTAATGGTAGAAATTCCGTCGATACGTAAAGCGCATTTGATCTGAGGAATATGTGAAACACATACAAGTTCGTAGGCAAGTCCCATCCAAGTATTAATTTCAGGAGTGTTGATATGATGACTCCAATATGAGGTTTCCACCTCGGCACGGTCGATAAATGTAAGGTAAAACAGACTAAAAAAGTCGCATATTTGATAAATGGCATCCTTGTTTTTCAGTTCTTTTTCCCTAACAATATTTTTGCGGATAAGATCACAATAAACAAGATCTTCCAATTGTTGACCGAGATGACCGTTGTTAGGCAATTTGAGTGCCGAGGCAATTTGCGAGCGTGTCATTCCCTGACGGCTTTTGCCGAGAGCCTTTATAAGTTCTATATAACGTTTGGGATTTTTGTAAAGCGTGTTAAATAGTCGCCTAAATTCTCCACGCATTTGCGTATCGCGACTAAAAAACAGTCTATCAATATTCTGAACAGCACTTTCTCCTTTGTCTAAAAGGCTCAGATAATACGGAATTCCGCCAAAAACCATATAAGCCAAAAGAATCATCTGACGGTTCCACACAAAGCCTTGCGATTCGATATACTCTTCGGTTTCTTTCAAAGTAAACGGATGTATAGGAAGTTCAATAGTAATACGGTCGTGAAGTCCGCCCTTGCTGTTGATAACATTGCCAATCATCCAACTTGTGGCGCTGCCGCAAATAATAAGCACCACATTGTCGTGGAGCGAAGCCCATTGATTCCAAAAATATCCCACAGCGGCAGCCACATTAGATTTTTCGGCATCCATCGCCGGAAGTTCATCGATAAAAATAATGCAACGTTCTTTCTTCTTAACCACCTCTTTAAGAGCACGTTTAAGCATAACAAACGCATCCATCCAATCCGAAGGGTGATGTGGCATTTGATAGCCAAAATCGTCCATAGCATCGGCAAAGGCCACAAATTGATCTTTCAACGTTCCCTCAATAACGCCTGTCATTTTAAACACAAACTGTTCAGGCTCAAACATTTGATTAATCAAAAACGTTTTGCCCACACGTCTACGTCCGTACAACGCTACAAATTCTGAACGTTGGCTATCTGCCGCCGCCTTTAATTTGGCTATCTCTGTATGCCTTCCTATCAATGATTTCATATCAATACGATTTTTATCCCGCAACAAAGATAATATAAAAAAAGGTGTAATTCCAAACATTTCGGGCGAAATCTACCCAAAAAAGCATACATTTCGCCCAAATAGTAAAAAAATCGGGCGAAATCTACCTGATTTCAGGGACATTTCGCCCAAAAATATCCCATCCAAATACTTGCACATTTCACGCCAACGAACTAACTTTGCCCAAAATTATTGCCACTATGAAACCTTATACACACCGAAATTTCTGCGACATCAACCCGCTGTTCTACACCATATCTAAATACAAACAAATTGTAGGGCGGAAAATCAAGAACGTTTTCGGCAAGGAGAAATTCGCCAAATCAAAAGAGGACTTCAAATTACCTGTCGTTATTTCAGAATACAGTTCGGTGCTGATTAAAACCGGCAAAGGCATCGACCCCGTTACCCAAGAAAACAAGGCGGTGAACATACGCATTGCCGCAAAAAAAATTTCAAACATAATTATCCGTCCCGGCGAGACATTCTCGTTTTGGCGCACCGTGGGCTCTATCACCAAGCGAAAGGGCTACAAGGAGGGGCGCATTCTCAAAAACAACCGCCTCATCAAGGGCACAGGCGGAGGACTATGCAACCTTGCCAACACTATCAACAACCTGATTCTGCGCAGTCCGCTCACAATCACCGAGTTTCACAAGCACACCGACGCCCTCGTCAACGACATCCACAACCGGGTACCAATGGCAAACGGCACCTCGGTGAGTTACAACTATATCGATTATAGGTTTAAAAACACCACATCGGAACCTTTTCAGATAATACTTTGGTGCAACGACACAAAACTTTATGGCGAACTCCGCGGAACTCGTGAATATGCTTATATTTATAGAATAGTTGAAGAAGACCATCATTTTGAACGTGAAGGCGATACCTATTACCGAGTTTCCAAGATATACCGCATCACCTTCCGCC
>JAGCYI010000276.1 GCA_017960885.1 Bacteroidales bacterium | reverse complement strand
TTTTTTTTGTTGTTCGATTGTGGTGAGGAGGCGTTTGCGGATTCTATGTAGCCTCACACCCAATGTGTTAGCATCTGAGTTCATTATATAGGCAATTTCTTTTATTGGTTTATCTTGATAATAATAAAGGTGTAGAAGTAGGCGGTCGTCGGGCGGAAGGGTTTCGAGGGCGGATTCTAATTGTTTAATACGCTCTTCGCTGCCAGTGGATAGTTGTTCGTCGAGATTGTCGGTGTCGGAAATTGGAGTGTCGTCGATGTTGATAAAATGTATCTTGTTGCGGTTGAGGTGGTTGATAGATTCGTTGTAGGCAATGCGGCTAATCCAAGTAAGAAACGACGACCTACTTTCAAATTTTTCTATTGCTCCAAAAGCCTTTACAAAAGTGTTTTGAGCCAAGTCTTCGGCATCAGCGCGGTTTTGTACCAAACGCGAGGTAAAGTCGATGATATTCTGCGAATAACGTTTTACAAAGTAAGCGTATCCGGTGGCTGCTGCTTTGCGGTCGCCAGTGCGCAGATGTGTTTTTATTATCGCGATTCGCTCTTGTTCGTCGGTGTTACTTGGCATAACGAGAATTTTCGGAGCGAAGGTATGGAAAAAATGTGGGATAATTCGTTTTTTGTTTGCGTTTTTTAATAATAATTCTTTTCTTTGCATAAACAAAATAGATTTACGATATGAATGCAGAATTAGCACCGGCTATGGCGTTTGATACTATTTCGCTAAATATTCCCAAAACTGACCTGACGTTTTTTAAGACGTTGGCTAAGAAGATGGGATGGGTGATTAATAAGAAATCTACCCCGCGCAAAAAACGCCTTTACGACCCTGAGACAGGTGAATACCTTAATGATGAGACGATGAAGGCAATAGAGGACGACAGTGTTGCTTTTTCGGGTTCTTTTGAGGATTTTAAAAAATGGGCTCAAAATCTATAAGTTATGGCTAAGTATAATGTTACATCAGGAGCCCAATTCAAAAAGGATTTGAAATTAGCACGAAAGCGTGGTCTTATTCTTGATGAATTGTTTCAAGTAGTTGGTAAATTGGCTGATGATATTCCACTGCCGCCTTGTAACCATAATCATCTTTTATCGGGTGAGTACAAGGGCTTTTGGGAATGCCATATTAATCCCGATTGGTTGCTTATTTACTCTAAGGATAAGGAAATTAGAATCATTACTTTAAAGAGGACAGGGACACATTCGGATTTGTTTGGAAAATAAAAAGTAACTCTCTGAAAATTATATTGAATTTTGAAATAATAAAAAAGGACGACAAAAATATGCCGTCCTTCTTCTTAATATTTGTTACCTGATTTATTCTATTTTAGTGTATGTTACTCCTATAACGTATATTAGAGGGCTTTTTTGAAATGTGGTGGTGTTCATATAGTCTGAGTCGAACTCGTCAATATCACAATTGCGATACATACCTATATCTTCTAATAACCAAGCCGCCGAAACTGCAACAAGAGGAATAAATTCACCCGATTTTATCTTTTTGGGAAGAACAAATGGTCTTTTTACAAGTCCTTTGCCAACTAATTTATACGCCATAGAGCCTCCGATATTTCCTGTGGCAATATTTTCACCAATAGTGATATGTGCTTGCATTGTGGTGTCGTTGATAGGACTTATACCTACTTTGCAGTGATAGTTGCCATCATCCGGAAAAACTTGTAGTTTTATGGGATTTTCAGGCTCCCATTTCCCATTTTTTAAGATTTTAACCGATGGGTAACAAGAATAACGGCCTTGTTCAAACTCTACGTTGAAAGAATAGACCTCGTAGCCAGTTCTTTTTAGAAGTTGGATGAAGTCTTCGGAAGTGGCATCTCGTTTGGTGATTTTTTGTGCCTGTGCTGCACCGATAGTCAAAATTGCGATAATCGCAGTTAATAAAATGTGTTTCATGTTGGTAAATTTTTAAATTATGTTTGTTTTGCGTAATAGACAACCGAGTGGGGAAAATATTACACGTTTATTGGTAAAAATTTTTGATTTTTTTTGATAATCTGATGTTTTGTTTTATTTTCGCAACTACAAATAGATAACTAATTAATCAGAATATGTCTAAAACGAATAAAATTGAAGTGGATGGTAGTGCCATTTCGATAATAAAAAATCAGAACGAAGATTATGTTAGTCTAACGGATATGGCAAAGTTCAAGAATCCAGAGTCAACAGGGTTGGTAATTTCTCATTGGCTAAGTACTCGGTTTGCTGTTGATTTTCTTGGCATTTGGGAGCAAATCAATAATCCTGATTTTAATCTTACTGAATTCAGTAACATTAGATTTGATGCGGGAAGTAATGGATATGTACTTTCTGTTAAACAGTGGATTGAACGTACTAATGCTAAGGGTATAGTTTCAAGTGCCGGACGTTATGGCGGTACTTATGCTCACAAAGATATTGCATTTGAATTTGGTTCGTGGATAAGTCCTGAATTTAAATATTATCTTATTCGAGAGTATCAACGTCTTAAAGATGAAGAACAAAAGCAACTTGGATGGAGTGCTAAACGTGAATTGTCAAAAATCAATTATCACATACATACAAGTGCTGTTAGTAGAAATCTTATTCCATCTGAATTGACGCAACTTCAAAAGAGTTATATTTATGCAGATGAGGCTGATATGTTAAATGTGGCTATGTTTGGCAAAACTGCAAAACAATGGCGCGACGACAATCCAGACAAAAAGGGTAATATTCGTGATTATGCTACAATAAATCAACTTATCTGCCTTTCTAATATGGAAAACCTTAATGCAGTATTCATCAATGAAGGCTTACCACAAGAAGAACGTCTTGAAAAACTCAACAAGATTGCTATTCAACAAATGACTATTTTGGAGAATATCGAGGCTCGAAATCTTTTGAAAGCAAAAAACTAATGAACACTTGGCATATCGAAGGTAGAGAAAAATGTGGGATAATAAAAAAGGACGACAAATATTTGCCGTCCTTTTCTTTTTCCTTATCTTTTCAAGAATTACAATATCGGTTTCAACACAAATGTAAACGAGAACTCTTTGGGTTCGATGCGGTATTCGGGTAGGGGCATTGCGCCCCACGAGTCGTTGCCGGCGAGACCCTGCTGACGGTAATCGATTGTTACGGCGTAGAAATTGTTTTGCGGAAGGTCGATGGTGTGTTTTGTGCCGCGTTTTTCTTGTGCAAGGTCGTCGATGGTGTAGGGTGTAACGCTAAACTCAAACGGCTGACGAGTGTCGTTGCTCTGTTTGATTTCAAGTCCGTAGCCTTTGCCGTTCGACATACGCATCAGACGGTTGTCGGTTCGGTTGCCGTTTTCCTGAGGGCTGGGGTAGAGGTAGCACATCTGTTCGGGCGATGAGGTGTAACGTCCTATAAATGCGCTACTTTTGCGGTCGCAGTAGTTTTCGTGAGGTCCGCGTCCATACCAGTCGATTACGTTGAAATATTTTGCCACATTAAACTTGATTCCGAACCGAGGCATAATGGGCAAGTTTTTCTGGTCTTTGGTGTTGAGCGATTCGGTGATGTCGATCCATCCGTTACCAAAAATGTAATATTCCATTATAAGTTCTGTTTTGGTGTTGGGAAGCGAGTAAACTGCGCGTACGTTGCTGCCAAAGTTGTCGGTGCTGGGCTGAAACGAAATCAGTTTATACTCCTTGCTGTCGAGCATCCACGCCTTGCAACGCTCGGGCATACGGTTGCCAAAATCGTTGTCGGTGGGGGCACGCCAAAAGTTAGGTTCAATGGGACTGCGGAGCATATTCTCGGGATTGTTGGATGTGTTGATATGCTCAATTAATCCCGTTTTGCGGCTAAACTTGATTGTAAGGTTCTTGGTTACAACAATATAGTACTCCTTGTCCTTGGGCGTTTCCACTTTGAGGCTGCGGTCTACCTTGATAACCTCGTCGTCGGCAAAATCGCTGATTGAGGGCAGGTGAATTTGCTCTTGTGCCAAAACTGTACCTTCGGGAACGCAAGTAAAATCTTTTTTGAGACTAAACGCAACGTTTAAGAAATACTCTTTTCCCTCTTTCTTTTTGAGGTTTTTGATTTGGTCGGGACAGATGTTGAGCGACTTGCCGGGCTGCACTGCCGGAAAATCGTCCATATAAAATTTTGTAAGAACAAGGCCGTTTTCCAAAATGGTAAAATCGGCACGGAACATACTCAAATCCACAAAATTGTAGTTGTTGGTGATGCGTATGCTGTCGTTGAGCGGATGACGGCGGATGTCGATGTTTTGATATTGATACTTAACCTCTTCGAGAGCGGGGTGGGGGGTACGGTCGGGATTTACAAGTCCGTTCATACAGAAATTGTCGTCGCTTGGAGTGCCTTCGGGACCCCAGTCGCCGCCCCAGCCCCAATATTCTTTGCCATCTTTGGTTTTAACTATGCCTTGGTCTACCCAGTCCCAAATAAAGCCGCCTTGAAGTTGGTAACTCGACTTAAACATATCCCAATACTCCTTGATGTTGCCGGTGCTGTTGCCCATAGAGTGCTCGTATTCGCAGAGAATCATCGGACGCTCGTGGAGATTTTGACCGTATTTTTTTACATAGTCGAAGGGATACATCGGGCAAACGATGTCGGTGTTGCGAGCCTCGCCTGCGGGTTCGTACTGCACGGGACGTGTGGGGTCGTAGGCTTTGAGACTATCGTAGCAAACCTCAAAATTTGAGCCGTTGCCCGCCTCGTTGCCAAGACTCCAAATTATAATGCTCGGATGGTTTTTGTCGCGTATTGCCATTCGCATAACACGCTCTACGTGAGAATGTTGCCAAAGTTTTACACCTGCAATGTTCTTAGGCCCGTAAATCAATCCGTGCGATTCGAGGTTGGCTTCGTCTACAAGATAGATGCCGAGACTGTCGCAGAGGTGATACCAATATGGGTCGTTGGGATAGTGCGATGTGCGTACGGCGTTTATGTTGTTGGCTTTCATCAACTTGATATCTTCGAGCATCGACTCGCGGGTAATCACGTGTCCGGTGTATTGGTCGTGCTCGTGACGGTCTACACCTTTTATATATATCTTCTTGTCGTTTACCATAAGAACGCCGTCTTTGATTTCTACGCGGCGGAAACCTACGTTAAACGAGAAATACTGCGTTTCGATGCCCGGCGTGCGAAACTGAACCGCAACCCGGTATAAGTTAGGAGTTTCGGCGCTCCAAAGGCTGATATTCGGCACTGCCACCGACACCTCTTTCTGAGCCGAGCCGCCCTTTACCACGTTAATTGTGGACATCTGCTGCCCGATCATTTTGCTGCCTTGGTAAACCTTGGCTATCACATACGACGAAATGGTGTTTTCGGTGTGGTTTGAAATATCGAAAGTGCATTTCACCGTGCCGCTTTTGTAGTCGCGGCTGGGTTCTGCGTTGATTTTTATATCCTTGACAAACGCCTTAGGACGGGCAATGAGCGCAACTCCGCGTTCGATACCGTTGAAACGGAAAAAGTCTTGATCCTCTAAATACGATGCATCGCTCCAACGCAAAATCTTAAACGCCACCACATTTTTGCCCTTATTAATATAAGGTGTAATGTTAAACTCGGCGGCAAGTTTTGAATCTTCGGAATATCCTGCGTATTTGCCATTAACATAGACAAATAGCGCACTTCTTGCACCGTCTACTTGGAGTATTACATCCAAACCGTCCCAACTTTGCGGAATATCGATTTCTTTGCGGTAAAGACCTGTCCAGTTGTGGTCGAAAGGCACTTGCGGAGGCTGCGGGTCGCGGCTAAAATCGTAAGTAACGTTTGTGTAGATGGGGTAACCGTATCCGTTCATCTGCCAATCGGCGGGCACTGCGAGGTTTTTCCAACCGCTGTCGTTGAAATCCGATTGTTCAAAACCATCGGGACACTTGCCCGGGTCTTCGGCAAAATAGAACTTCCAATCGCCGTTGAGGTTAACAAAATATTTCGATTGCTCAGTTTGCTGAATCGATGAATTTTCGTTGTCGTAGGGAAACCACGAAGCGTGCATAGGTTCGCGGTTAAATTGCACAATGTTTGGGTCGCAACACTCTTTTGGCAGTTGCTGAGCGTTGAGCGATAGGCAGTTGACAGATAAAATGCCCGCTGCCACAAGGGTCTTAAATATTTTGTCCATAGGTGAATTGTTCAAGTAAATGATTGTCTTTTCATTAAATATGTTATAGTGCAGAAATGTCGTCGCGAGTAAGTCCGGTCATTTCGCATATTTCATCTATTGTGTAGTTTTTAGTAAACATCTTTTTGGCGGTGTTTAAGGCTTGTTGTTTTGCGCCTTCGGCAAGACCTTCTGCTCGACCTTCTGCCCGACCTTCTGCCCGACCTTCTGCCCGACCTTCCATCCGCTCGTTTATCATAGCGTTATGATGTGTCATTATTTCAAGAAGATAGTCGTTGTAGCGGTAGAGTTCTTCATCGGTATAGGCTGATTTTTCAACAATCTCCAACGCCTGACTAATATCGGGATTGTTGAGCATATTGTTGTCAACGTTTTCGGTGTTTTCGTCAATTTCGGTTAAAAACCTCAGCCATAAGTCTTTGATAGCACGGCTGCCACGGTCGGAGGGTTTATATTTTTTGAGTTCCACAAATATCAGCGAAAGGTCGTTGCGACGGTCGTCGGGATGCTTTTTGTTGGTGATGTAAAACTCCTGAATGTAGTCGTTGTCGTCTTTGTAGTCGAAAGCGTTGTCGTTGACAAGCGCAAGGGCGTAAACGGCTTTCAATTGCTCAAACGGGTTGCCTTTGCCAAGTTGTTTAGAATACATCTGGGTAGCGTTGAACAAAGTTCGCGAAAAAAATTCCTTATTCCACCACGACTGCATTTCCACAATAAAACCTCGTCCGAAGTTGTCGGTGCAGCGAACGTCCACTATGGAGAGTTTTTTTGCAGGATTGTCGGGAATACTCTCATTGGTAAGGTAATTTACGTTTACAATTTCCATTCCCTCGGGTAACGGCAAAAGCGCGTTGAGAAGGCTCTTAACGAGGTTTGGATGCTCGCCAAACACCTTCTTGAATGTTAAATCTACTTTTGGGTTGAGATACTTTGACATAATAATTCTTCAAAAAATGTCTACTTCAACTGCAAAGATAAGATATTACGCCGTAAAATCAAAAAAAACATCCGAAATTTTTCGCACCTTATTATATATTATAAATTCATTTTATCAGTTTTTCTCCAAAAAATCCTTAACGTAAACTTAACTTATAATAATGTGTTATTTATGGCTTTGTTAATTAGGATTTTCGGGAATAAAAATTAACTTTGCGCGTTAATTAGCAAATTAAACAAACTCATATTTGATATGTCAAAAGTTATAAAATTGAAGAAAGGCTTGGATATCAACCTTAAAGGAAAGGCGGAACTCGCATTGACGGAGGCATCTGGCATTGCTGAGGTCGAAATTTCCATTAAGCCGTCTGATTTCCCCTGTATGAAGCCCGCCTTGAAGGTAAAGGAGGGTGACAAGGTAAAAGCCGGCTCGGTGCTCTTTACCGACAAGTACAGACCCGAGATCTGTTTCTGCTCGCCTGTGAGCGGAACAGTGGCTGAAATTCGCCGCGCCGAACGCCGACGGATAACCGACATAGTGGTTAAGGGCGACGGAGCGGGCGAGTACGAAAAGTTCGACACGGCTAATGTCAACTCAAAAGACGCCGCAAAAGAACTCTTGCTCAAAAGTGGTGTGTGGCCCTACCTCCGCCAGCGTCCGTTCAACATCATTGCCGACCCTCAATCAGAGTTTAAGGCTGTGTATGTGTCAACGTTCGACAGCGCACCCTTGGCTCCCGATTATCAGTTTATCTTGAAAGACCAAGTGGCTGAATTTCAGGCAGGTGTTGACATCCTCGGCAAAATTGCTCCCGTGTATTTGGGCTTTGACGCTAAGGTAAAAGACAACATCTTTGCTGGTGTTAAATGCAAGGAAATCAACAGTTTCGACGGTCCTCACCCTGCCGGAAACGCAGGTGTGCAAATTAGCCACATCATCCCTGTAAACAAGGGTGAGAATGTGATTGTGGTTAATCCTCAGGATGTTGCAATTATCGGTCGCCTTGTTAAAAACGGTATTTACGACGCTAAAAAAACTGTTGTAATTGCCGGTTCAAAGGTAAATAAACCGCAGTATATCAAAACAATAGCCAATACATCAGTTGCTCCGTTGATCAGCGGCAACATCGATGCCGACAACGCCCGCATCATCAGCGGCAACGTGCTCACCGGCACCAAAATCGACGAAAAAGGTTTCCTCGGATTCTACGACAACGCTATCACAGTTATCCCCGAGGGCAATTACTACGACTTTTTTGGATGGGCATTACCCGGATTCAAAAAATTCAGCGTTTCGCGCACATTCTTCTCTTGGCTTACTCCCAAAAAACAGTACGACCTCGACACCAATATGCACGGCGAAGAACGCGCTTACGTGGTAACAGGAACTTACGAGAAACTTCTCCCGATGGACATTCTGCCTTTACAGTTGATTAAGGCTATCTTGGCAGAAAACATCGAACTTATGGAAGACCTTGGTATCTACGAGGTTGCGGAAGAAGATTTCGCACTCTGCGAGTTTGCCGACACTTCTAAAACTGAAATTCAGGCTATTATCCGAAAAGGTCTCGACCTTATGGTGGCAGAGAGCCGATAGTTAGTTAATATTGAAAATTAATTGAAAATGAAAGCATTAAGAAAGTATTTAGACAAAATAAAGCCTAATTTTCAGGAAGGGGGCAAATTCTCCAAACTGAAATCCACTTTCGGCGCATTCGAATCGTTCTTCTTTGTTCCCGATAAGGTTACAACCAAGGGCGCGCACATTCGCGACAATATGGATATGAAACGCAATATGACCGCCGTTATCATAGCCCTTTTGCCCGCTCTGTTTTTCGGAATGTGGAATACAGGCAGTTTCCATTACAAGGCTCTCGGCGAGAACCCTGGTTTTTGGAGCGAATTTTTCTACGGCTTGGGACAGGTTTTCCCAATTATCGTAGTTAGTTATGTATCAGGACTTTTTCTCGAATTCCTTTTTGCTCAAATCCGCAAAGAGGAGGTTAACGAGGGATTCCTTGTAACAGGTCTTTTGATACCTATGATTGTGCCGGTAGACGTTCCCTTGTGGATGGTTGCCGTTGCCACAATGTTTGCCGTTCTTATTGGTAAAGAGGTGTTTGGCGGCACAGGTATGAACATTGTTAACCCCGCACTTCTTGCTCGTGCATTCCTCTTCTTTGCTTACCCCAGCAAAATGAGTGGTGACAAAGTTTGGATTGCAGGTATGGGCGACCCCGAAACCAAAATCGTTGACGGTTTCTCAGGTGCAACTCCTCTTGCCGACCTCGCTAACACAGGCTCTACACATTACTCTATCGCCGACCAATTCTTCGGATTCATTCCTGGTGCTATTGGCGAAACTTCTACACTCTGCATCCTTATTGGCGCAGTTATCCTTATTTGGACAGGCGTAGCAAGTTGGAAGATAATGATTTCGGGCGTTGCAGGATTGTTGCTCACAGGTCTTTTGATTAATGCAGTTGGATCTTCTTATGATATTTCTTCATTGAAAGATGCTTCTGAAATAGCAAGAGTTAATTATTTGAATACACCTTTCTGGCAACACCTTATTCTTGGTGGTTTTGCATTCGGTATCGTGTTTATGGCTACCGACCCTGTAACTGCCGCACAAACCGAAACTGGCAAATGGATTTATGGTTTCTTAATCGGCGCAATGGTTCTTTTGGTTCGCGTTATCAACCCCGCGTTCCCCGAAGGCGTTATGCTCGCTATCCTCTTCGGCAACATCTGCGCACCGCTTATCGATCATATCATTATTCGTCAAAATATTAAACGTCGTTTGAAACGTGCAAAAACAAATTAATAACCATTAAATAGATTAAAGATGAATACACAAAGTAACGGATATACGGTGGTCTTTTCTACAATAATGGTTGTTGTAGTGGCTGCCGCATTGACGCTCATTTCTTTGGGCTTAAAAGATAGACAACAGGTTAATATCGACAATGAAAAACGTCAGAACATATTGAAATCTGCCGGTATCGCTATTGAGGGCAAAGTTTCTGAGGAAAATGCTCAAAAATACGGTTTCATTCTCGAAAAGGGCTCTGTTGAGGATACATATAATAAATATGTAAACGAAGACGATTGCTTCATTGTGGATACTCTTGGCAATGTTGTTGAGGGCAAGGCATTTGAAGTTAATACTAAAAAAGATAAGAACAAACTTCCTGTTTTTGTTGTTAACAAAAACGGAGAAAAACTCTATGTTGTACCTTTGACAGGAAACGGTCTTTGGGGTGCTATTTGGGGATATGCTTCGCTCAAATCTGATTTCAACACAATCAACGGTGTGGTATTCGACCATGCAAGCGAGACTCCCGGACTTGGCGCCGAAATGACTCAACTGTATTTCTGCGAACAGTTTGAAGGACGACAGATGTATGAAGGCAATGATTTCTTGGGTATTATGAATGTCTACAAAGGCAATCCTAAAAATCCCAACGACGATCAAGACAAACTCCACGGTATTGATGCAATTTCTGGATCAACTTTAACCACAAAGGGCGTTCAGGATATGGTAAACAAAAGTCTAAAAGCATACGGAGCATACAAAAACTCTGTTCAAACTTCGGCTCAGCCTGTGGTTGGCGAAGTGTCTGATGATGCTCAACAGACTACCTTAACTAATGTTAACGAGTAAATTATTATGGCACAGACAAAAAAATCAGAACTTTTGACCAACCCGATAAACCTCAACAACCCTATTACGGTTCAGGTTTTGGGTATTTGTTCGGCACTTGCCGTAACGGTAAAATTGGAGCCCGCCATTGTTATGGCTATTTCGGTAACGGTAGTTACTGCTCTTGCTAACCTGATTATCTCTTTGATTAGAAATACGATACCTTCACGTATCAGAATTATTGTTCAACTTGTTGTTGTATCGTTTCTTGTTATCCTTGTAGATCAGGTGCTTAAAGCGTTTATGTACGACCTCGACAAGGCTCTGTCGGTATATGTGGGACTTATCATTACCAACTGTATCGTTATGGGTCGTTTGGAGGCATTTGCTCTTGGCAATAAACCCTTCCCCGCACTTCTTGACGGTATAGGCAGTGGAGCGGGATATGGCGTTATATTGATTGTCGTTGCTTTTATAAGAGAGTTTTTTGGCTCAGGCACATTGTTCGACCATCAGATTTTGCCCGATAGCATTTATATTGAAAACGGAGGTTTCTATTCTAACTGCGGTTTTATGCTTAATCCCCCTATGGCACTTATTTTAATTGGTATTGTCATCTGGATTCAAAGAGCCAAAGTTAAAGAACTTCAAGAAAAATAATTGTTGAACCTTTAAATACAGTTTTAACATGGAATCATTAAGTTTATTTATAAGGTCTATTTTTATCGACAACATGATATTTTCGGCATTCCTTGGAATGTGTTCTTATCTTGCTGTTTCTAAGACCGTTAAAACATCAGTAGGATTGGGTGCGGCAGTTATTTTCGTTCTCTTGATTACTGTACCTGTAAACTATCTTCTTCAAACTCGTATTCTCAACGAAGGCGCTTTAAGTTGGTTGGGCGAAGGGTTTGAAAAAGTTGATTTAAGTTTTCTCTCTTTCATCTTGTTCATCGCTGTGATTGCGGCTATTGTTCAACTTGTTGAAATGATTGTTGAAAAGTTTGCTCCTGCGCTTTATGGTCAGTTAGGTATTTTCTTGCCTTTGATTGCTGTAAACTGCGCTATTATGGGTGCTTCGCTTTTCATGCAACAGCGTATCGAACTTGATCCTTCTGATACCAAGGCTATTACTGGTATAGGCAGTGCTATTGTTTATGCTTTGGGTTCGGGTATTGGTTGGTTTTTGGCTATCGTTCTTATGGCCGCTATCAGAGAAAAAATCTCTTACTCTAACGTTCCCGCACCCCTCAAAGGTGTTGGTATCGCATTCATTGTCTGCGGTTTGATGGCAATTGCATTTATGTCGTTTATGGGTATCAAACTGTAACTGACTATTTTTACGAACTTATAAAAAATCAACAGAAATGATTTTATTAGACATATTTTCAACAACATTGGGTGTGGCGGTAGCAATCTTCTTTGTAGTGATACTGCTGCTCGTTATCCTGCTGCTTGTGGCAAAGGCAAAACTTCTGCCCTCAGGCAAGGTAAAAATCACTATCAACGGTGATAAAGAGGTTGAAGTAGAACAAGGCGGTTCGCTGTTGCAGACTCTC
>JAGCYI010000036.1 GCA_017960885.1 Bacteroidales bacterium | reverse complement strand
TGTGTTGCCCAATCGCCCGATGTGCCGCAGCCCGTGAGGTCGTTGTGTGCAACGCTGCCTGCCCACATTATTTGTGCGCGGCTTGTGTAGTCGGTGGGGTTGGCAAGGGCAATTTTTACCTGACTTTTGGCAGTGCGCAAAACGGCTTCGGCAAGCGAGTTGGTGATTTCCATCTCGTCGTCTTTTGAAAAATAGCGCTCCATTGTGTGCATCATAATGTCGGTAACGCCGCAGGCAGTCTGCCAAGCGGGGAGCGTGTATGTGAGTTCGGGGTTCATTACGGCAAATTTGCATCTGAACTCGTCTACGCAGTAGTCTTTTTTGAGTCCGCCATCTTCGTTGGTGATTACCGAGCCGTCGCTCATTTCGCTGCCTGCCGCCGGAATTGTAAGTACGCATCCCAAAGGAAGATACTCAGTAGCAACGCCTTTGCGGAGATAAAGTTCCCAAACATCGCCATTGTAAAAACGTCCTGCGCTGATGGCTTTGCACGAATCAATTACCGAGCCGCCGCCAACTGCCAAAAGAAAGTCGATGTTCTCTTTTTTGCAGAGTTCGATTCCCTCTCTAACCAACGAAACGCGAGGGTTGGGCACAACGCCGCCGAGTTTTACAAATTGTATTCCGCTTTGGGTGAGTGAATCTTCTACACGTTTCAAAAGTCCTGATTTAATGGCACTTTGACCGCCGTAATGGAGCAATACTTTTTTGCCGCCAAATTTATTTACCAGTTCGCCAGTTTTTAGTTCGGCATCGCGTCCAAATTGCACGTAGGTTGGAGCGTAAAATTTGAAGTCTTTCATTTTAATGTGAATTAAAAATTAGTGATTTTGATGAAATTATTTTTTTCTTCCTAACCCAACCATATTGCCGTCGTAGGTAGGTACAAACAGCATTTTGTTGTAAAACGACGGTGTGGCGTCGGCTGGAAGCGTGGGAATCAAGTCTAATTGTTTGAGATTTATCTTGCCCGATTTATCTTTTTGAATATCAAATAGATAAAAGCCTTTGTCGGTGGGTGCGGCAATGCGCTTGCCATCGGTTACAGGGGTGGCAATGGTGAGATAAGTTTGTTGTTTGCAAAGTAGTTTTGGAGTGGGGTAGAGGGTGAGACTGTCGGGACCAAGTACTTTTTTATCTCCGTCAAGTTGCATATAATCAAGTATATAGAGATAACCTTCAAGGTCGTTGAATATTGCCAAGTTGTCTTTTTTTGAGTAAGAATCTGAAATTGTTACCGAGCCAATCACACCGCCGTCCCAATGCGAATAATGCAGGTCGGCAACGGGGAAAAACCATTCCACAGCATTCTCAGGACTTTTTGCTGGATTGATTTTCATAACGCCTGCCGAGCCTTTGATGTACTGTTTTTCCATTGCCACAAGCAGACAGTTGTCGCGGGTAACGGGCATTGTGCCGTCGATGTCGGGACCAATAAAGATTTTCCAATCAATCACACCTTTATTAATATTATAACCGTGAATCCAACCCGTGCTGCAAGGTATGTAAATGCGGTTGCCGAGCAGGGTGGGGGACGCCTCGGGAACAAGGTCGGTGCCTCGTGTGGCTATATCTTGCTGATTATAAAGGAGTATCTGACGGTAAACTTCGGGTTGCAACACGCCGTCTTTCATTGTGGCTTTTGCTGGGTCGGGGTTGAAAACTGTGAAATATCCGTTTTCGAGCGGAATGTAAGCGGTGTCGCCAACCACAAGTGCCGAGGCGTCAACATCACGGCTGTAACAGTCTGTGGCAACGGAGTTTAACTGCCAAAGAATCTTGCCTGTGGTGTACGAGACAGCGCGTAAACTTGTGCAGAGCGCACTCGACGAATCTTTGTCCCAACCTTTGCGGCTGCCTTGGATTATGATGTAGCGGTTTTCTAAATCTTTGGCGTGGCGATTTACGCAAAATGTTCCTGTGGCTTTGAGAATGTCGTCGAAAACTGTGTGCCAAACTACTTCGCCGGTGAGTGCGTCGATTTTGCGGATGCTGTAATCAAATGCGCCTTGAATCAAAAATGTGCGACCTTTCTCGTTGATAATCAGCGGTTGACCTGTCCATCCTGCGCCTTTCCAAACCTTGTTGTAGCCGTATGCGGGACTCACCCCTTCTCCTAGAACAATTTGCCAAAGCGTATCCAATTTGTCGGGCAAATTATAGCCGTAAAAATTTCGCGAATTACCACCTAAAAAACTGATTGATACTGGTTTAATGCCGTCTTTTTTCATCAATGCCATTTGCTCTGCGGTAAACGATGATGTAACGCATTTTTGGGCGTAATTTTCGACAGCGCAGGTTATCAACGCCAATATTATCAACAAAGTCCTTTTCATTTCACCAAATCTTTATAATAATTTATAAATCGAGAAAGACCCTCTTTTAGCAGTTCGGGCGATGTGGCAAGGTTAATACGCAGATAGCCTTCACCTTCATCCCCGTATAGCGTTCCCGGATTTAGCCAAACTTTATATTTGGTTATCATTTCTTTTTCCATCACTTTTGTTTTTAAACCCATTTCGCTGCACTTTATCCACATAAGGTATGTTCCCTCTAACGGCGTGATTTTCACCGATGTATGCTCTTGCAGAATGCTTTTTGCCATTTCATAGTTTTGAAAAATGGTTTGGTTAAGTTGCTTGATGTATTCCTTACATTCAGCATCGGTGTAACCTGTGATAAGTGCCTCAAAACCAAATGGATTAACATCGCAACATTCGTTGATATTGATAGCGCGGTCGATTTTTGCCCTTATTTCAGAATCTTTGCAGATGATGTTGGCAATTTGCAGACTTGCCGTATTGAAAGTCTTTGAAGGTGAGTTACATACTGCATATTTGAGTGGATATTTGTCGGCTATTTTGCCAAAAGGAGTATATTCAAAGTCCGGCATTACAATTTCGCAATGTATCTCGTCGGAAATTACAAAGATATTGTATTTCAGGCATATCTGCACAATTTTGTCTAATTCTTCGGGAGTAAACACCCTTGAAGTCGGGTTGTGAGGATTGCAGAGCAAAAGTATTCCGCCTTGGGTTTTACAAATGTTTTCAAATGCTTCAAAATCAATATGATAAACATTGTTTTCGTCGGCAATTAGCGGACACGAAACCATTTTACATTCGTTGTTGCGTATCGACGAGTAAAAATGATTGTATACAGGTGTAAAAAGTATTACTTTGTCGCCAGGCTTTGTAACTGCCTTAATCACAGCCGAAACCGCAGGAATTACGCCTGTGGTGTAGATAATATCATCGTTATTGAATTTCCATCCGTGTTGAGTGTCAAACCATTGAGTTACAGCGTCGTAATATCTTTTTGGCACTTTTACATATCCGTAAGCGGGATGTTGAGCGCGGTTTACAATAGTCTTTACGATAGGTTCTGGCGTGGCAATATCCATATCAGCCACCCACAGCGGCACAAAATCGGCGTTGTTTTTCACCGAATCCCATTTGTAACAGTCGGTATTTCGGCGGTTTATAAAATGTATGTGGTTCATCATATCTTTTTTCGCAAATATAGGGAAAAATGCTATACGAAAACACTTTATTTATTATATTTGCGGAAAAGATTTATTTATGAATCAAGAAAATTATATGCCTTATCCATCGGAAGATCAGTTAAAGTGCAGTTTTGCTGCCACTTGTATATCGCGAGCAGCCGATAAGGAAAAAATTACGCCACAACTAATGTATGCTCGTTTACAAAAATATGGTTTAATTTCTAAATATATTCTAAAATATTATGATGTTTTGCATACTCAGAGTATCGAAAATGCTGTTGATGATGTTTTGGAGGCACTTAAAAATAGAGAGAATAAATGAGACAGGTTTATCACGGAGGAACGCACATAATAGAGCACCCAAGGTCTGATTTGGGACGTAAACACTTAGACTTTGGTGAAGGTTTTTATGTAACTGACTTAAAAAATCAAGCCGAACAATGGGCTCAAATCGTTGCACTTAAACGTAACGAACAACCCGTTTTGAATATTTATTCATTTGATAACCAAATAGTTGAAGGTAAGTTTAATTATTTAAAATTTCCATCTTACAATAAGGAGTGGCTTGATTTTGTATGCTCAAACCGTAGGGGAAATGATCTTTGGAAAGATTATGATATTATTGAAGGTGGAGTAGCCGACGACCGTGTGGCTGTTACTGTTGAGTTGTATTATAATGGATATATTTCGCACGAGGATGCTCTTCGTCGTCTCGCTTATCTTAAACTTAATAATCAAATTTGTATAATTAACCAAGAAATAATTGATAATTATTTAGTATTTATTTCATCTCAATCATTATAATTATGTTGCCCGACGTTTTATTATCCGATAAAATTGCCAATATTATTCTGATACTTGCTAACAAGTTGAATATCAGTGTCGAAAACGCTATGGATATTTTTTATAAGTCAAATACCTGCAACAATTTGTACAATTCCTCTACTATGCTTTATACTTTTGGAGATTTGTATATTGTCGACGATGTTTTGAATGAGATTAAGGCTCGTTAGCATTTACCTCTCTCCGTTATAATGCAGTCTGCCGGAGGTTTGATGTTTCCGTCAAGGATTATTTCGCCAATTTGGTCGGCGGTGATGGAGCCCGATTTTGGGTTTTTGACGCTTGTGATTTTGCCTTCGATTGTTGCGTTAACCGAAGAATATTCAAAAGCAAGGTCGGCATCGGGAAGAAAACGGCAGTTTTCGAGTTTGAGGTTTTCGGCATAGCATAGCGGCTGCGTTTCGCCTATGGTACAGTTGATTAGCGTTACATTGCGGCTGTGCCAAGCAAGATATTCGCCGATGATGGTAGAATTGTAGATTGTAACGTTTTCGCTGTTCCAAAAAGCGTCTTTGGTGTGGAGTTCGGAGTTGCGGATAACGATATTTTTGCAGTATTGAAACGAATAGTTGCCATTTTGACGGTAGCCGTCGATTTCG
>JAGCYI010000275.1 GCA_017960885.1 Bacteroidales bacterium | reverse complement strand
CCTCCACCCGCCGCCTCGACACCATCCTCGCCGACCACGGAGTCCCCGCCTGGTTTGACTACTGGGGTCACGACGTTGCCCACGACTGGTGCTGGTGGAGGAGACAGATTGAATACTTTATGGAGAAGGTGGTGGGGTGAGTTGGATTACCTAATAAAATTCGTCATCTGCCATTTCTCTCTTTCGGGGAGTTTGGAGGTGCCAGTGGCAAATTGTTTGAGCATATAGGCCATATTGTCGGCGAGGGTGCGCATTGTTTGGAGACCTTCTGCGTCTTGCGAAACTTCGCCTTCTGCTCCACCGTAGCCGATGTTCCAATATTGCGATGTAACTATCGGCATATTAAGCATTTGAAACGGCATCTGCAAGGCTTGGAACGCTGCGGTGGCTCCTCCCCTACGGCATACCGCTACGGCGGCGGCTGGTTTGCCCTGCATATTGGCTCCTCCGGCGTAGCACATACGTTGAAGCACCGAGAGAACCTGTCCGGCGGGCTGCCCGTAATATACCGGCGAACCCACTATCACGGCGTCGCACTCGCTCATTTTGGCAATAATCTCGTTGCAAACGTCGTCGTCGAAAACGCATTTTCCGAGACCTTTGGCGTGACACTGTCCGCAAGCCACACAGCCACGTACAGGACGGTTGCCCACGCCCACAATCTCGCTTTCGATAGAGTGCTTTTTCAGTTGTGCGGCTATCTCGCTCAAAAGGGTGAAGGTGTTACCATTGCGCCTTGCACTGCCGTTGATTAGCAGCACTTTAAGATTGTTGATATTAACGCCTGCCGCCTCGGCGCACGATGCAAGAGCGCTTGTGCCCACCGATGCTACTGCGGCTGTGGCTGCCACTGCGCCAATACGTTTGATGGCGTCGCGGCGTGATATGTTTTCGTCGTTGTTGGATTGAATGTTGTTTTGATTGTCCATTTTTTATCACTTTTTAATTAAATATTCGGGGGCAAGGTAATAAAAAAAATCAAGTGTTGTATTTGATATTTTCTACTGATTATTTTATGAAATAAAAATCCTCTACTTGGGATTTTCCTTTAAAATCCAAAGTAGTACTTGTGATTTTCAATGAAAATCCCAAGTAGCACTTGCAAATTTCCTTTAAAATCACAAGTAGAATTGTTGTTTTTTTAAAAAAAAGATTATATTTGCAGTGGCAACAAATAAAAAAAATAGCGGCAATGCTCAATCGTATATTACAAATTAACAACGAATTAGAGTCGAGTATTTTTTTACTTGGCGCACGTCAGACAGGCAAAAGCACTGTGCTGAGGCAGCAATTAACCGACGCCACGTTTATCGACCTTCTGGATTCAGATGTAAGAGAGCGACTCAAACGCCGTCCGGGATTGCTCTACGATATGCTCATCGACCTTCCTGATGAATCGGTGGTGGTTATTGACGAGATTCCAGAAGTTCCCGAACTGCTCAACGAAGTGCATCGTCTCATCACACAGAAAAACCATCGTTTTGTACTATGCGCATCGTCGGCTCGCAAACTCAAACGCAAAGGGCACAACACCCTCGGCGGACGAGCATATCCTGTCTATTTTTTCCCGTTGGTGAGTGCGGAAGTTCCTGATTTAGACATCGACAAGGCGGTTACATACGGAATGTTGCCACCGCACTACCTTGCCGCCAATCCACCAAGGATGCTGTCGGCGTATATCGATATTTACATTAAGGAAGAAATCAAGGAGGAGGCTCTCGTAAGAAATTTAAAAGCGTTTCAACGTTTTTTGGAAGTGGCTGCAATTTGCGACGGAGAGATAATCAACAGCAACAATATTGCCCAAGACTGCGCCGTGAGTGCCACCACTGTCAATTCGTATTTCGACATTTTGGAAGACACCCTCATCGGTTATCGAATTCCTGCATACACCAAAGTGATTCAGCGCAAAGTGGTACAAGCGCCCAAATTCTACTATTTCGACGTGGGCGTTGCCAACCATCTTTTGCACCGCACACAATTGCGGCGTGGCACTCCCGAATATGGTCACGCTTTTGAACATCTTGTAATTCAAGAAATTATGGCGTATTTAAAATACACTCACAGTCAGGAATCATTATCGTATTGGCGCACATACACAGGCATAGAGATTGACGCGGTAATAGGCGACGCACGGGTGGCAATTGAGATAAAATCGGCTGAGGAAATTCTTACAAAACATATCAAAGGTCTCAAAGCCTTTGGCGAAGAACATCCTCAGAGCCGTAGAATAGTGGTATCGCTCGATATTTTCAACCGACGAATGGGCGAGATAGAATGTCTTTTTGTAAAAGATTTTTTCAAACTCCTATGGCAAGGCAAAATTTAATTCTAACATTTATATTAATTTATAACATTTAAATTTCACTAATTATGTACAAAAAAATGATTATCTGCGCGGCTATCGCGCTTATGGCTTCGGCCTGCTGCAATAATGAGGGAAACTCTTGCAGCAAAGAAACTGCTTCGCAAAACAACGGCGTTTCGTTTGAAGAGGTGCTCAAAACCCGCCGCAGCATTCGCAGTTACGATTCGTCAAAAACTATCTCGGAGGCAGAGGTACGCCAACTGCTCACCGCCGTTCAAGAGGCTCCGTCGTGGGCAAACCAACAGCCTTCGAAGTATTACGTGGCTATCGGCAAGGAAAAATTAGAGGCTGTGCAAAACCTCGTGGGCGGCAACAAAGACCGCATCAAAAACGCTCCCGTGCTTATTGTCTGCACTTTTGAAAAAGGCAAATCTGGATTTTTCCAAGGCAATCCCGCCAACGAATTGGGCGACTATTGGGGCGCTTACGACAACGGTCTCAGCAACTGCTACTTGATTTTGCAGGCTCGTGCTATGGGTTTTGACACATTGATTATGGGTATGCGCGAAAGCGACAAACTTCGCGAACTTTTTGCCATCCCCCCCGAGGAGATGGTTACGGCTGTTATTTCGCTCGGCTATCGCTTAGGCGAACCTAAACAACCGCAACACCGTCCGCTCGACGAGGTGGCTAAATTCTTTTAGAGTATTTATCAACGAATTAAACTAAGGTAACGAATAATTACCTTTAAAAATAAAAAAGGCAACCTTAAAAGTTGCCTT
>JAGCYI010000274.1 GCA_017960885.1 Bacteroidales bacterium | reverse complement strand
GGCAAGTTTGGCGCTATCAAAAACGAAACCGACGATTGGGCTTGCGAGGCTCGACGCTACTATTTCAACATCGTAGGCAAATATGGCGTGCAGGTGCAGAACCTTTTGAAAAAGGCCGCAAACCTCACCATCAAGACCATCTGCCCGCTTCACGGTCCAGTATTGAACCAAAATATAGGCTACTATGTAGGTTTATACAACACCTGGAGCAAATACGAAGTAGAAACTCCCGGAGTATTAGTGGCTTACGCATCTATACACGGAGGCACAAAAGCCGCCGCAGAGTATTTTGCCGAACTGCTAAAACAAAAAGGCTGCCCCAAAGTTGCCACCGCCGACCTCAGCCGCGACGATATGGAAGAGGCTATCGAAGACGCATTCCGTATGGATACCACCGTGCTTGCCGCAGCATCGTACGACGCAGGAGTTTTTCCGCCTATGGAAGACTTTCTCAACCGCTTGGCACACAAAAACTTCCAAAACCGCCGTATCTGTATGATTGAAAACGGTTCGTGGGGTCCCACCGCAATACGCACTATGACCAAACTTATCGAGCCGATGAAAAACATCGAACTAATGCCCGAAACCATCACCATAAAGGGACGTATGCACCGCGACGACCTGCCCAAATTTGAAGCCTTAGCCGAAAAAATAGCAGAAAAATACAAAAACTAATGAAACTTACATTAGCATACTCCACTTGTCCCAACGACACATTCATTTTCGATGCCCTCGCCAACGGCAAAATCGACACCGAGGGCATCGATTTTGATATTTCGCTTGCCGACATCGACGTGCTCAACAAAAACGCCGTTGCAGCCAATCCGCCCGACATTACCAAAATTTCGTCAAATGCTTACGGCATAGACATTTGGAAAAATTATGTGATACTCGATTCGGGTTCGGCTCTCGGTAGAAACAATGGTCCGCTACTTGTGGCAAAAGAGGCGTTTCCATTATCCGAAATGGATTCAAAAAAAATCCTCATCCCAGGAGTCAACACTACGGCTAACTTGCTGTTTACCACGTTTTTCCCTAACGCCAAAGATAAGACCCCTCTCCTATTCTCCAAAATCGAGGGCGAAGTTATCAGCGGACACTACGATGCAGGATTGCTTATTCACGAAGGTCGTTTTACATACCAAAGCAAGGGTTTGGTAAAAATAGCCGATATGGGCGAACTTTGGGAACAGAAATTCGGAATGCCCATCCCTCTCGGCTCTATAATAGCCAAACGCTCATTGCCTCAGGATGTGATAGCCAAAGTAGACCGCATTATCCGCCGCAGTGTGCAATACTCGTTAAATAATCCCGAATCGCCTATGCCCTACATCCGCGACAACGCCCGCGAAATGGACGACGAGGTAATGCGCAGCCACATTGCCCTCTACGTCAACAACTTTTCGGTTTCGCTCGGCACCGAAGGACGCAACGCCATCACATTCCTCTATCAAAAAGCCTTTGAAAACGGATTGTACAAAGAGCTGCCGGAGGGGATATTTGCAGAATAAATACCGAAAAAACGTCAAAACCATTGTAGCGACGCGCCATGGCACGTCGCTCAATTAAATGTTACAAGGGGCGGACAAGACGTACTGTACGTCCGTTGAAACGGTTGCTGAAGTTGTGTATGTACACCTTGTCAGGGTTGAAGTAAAAACCACGCGCACAGTTGTCCCCGTTAGCCGATGACGTCCAGTAGGTGCCGAAGCTGCCAATTAAGTAGACTGACGTGCCTTCTCGTCCGCACGAAGCAGGCAAGAACACTGCACCAGACGCTTCCATCTCTGTCCACTGTGCCGCAGTATACTCGTTTACAGTTTTATAAAAAAATCTATACTGTTGTTGTTGAGTTACAGATTCATAGTTTCTGTTTTCTCCTGTCACCCCGCACTTGAACTCCTTGCCGCAAGGATTCGGATCTGTCCAATCGTCAGGAAGAAGTATCAATCCGTTAACACCATTCACCGTGGCAACCCCGTAAAGGTTTGCGGCATTTGGTCGGGTGTTTGTCAGATAGACCCATTCGTTATACGACAGAGTCTTCCACGCCACACCGCCAATAGTCCTCTTGTTATAGGCAAACTCATCTTCACTATTTAATTCAGGCACATAATTGCGGTTGTCTACGGATGTGGTTGTTATCTTGGCTTTGTCGGTTATATCATCGAGCCACATACCCCAGCCGAAGAGGTCGATCCAATCGGTGGAGGTGGGGGAATAACGGATGGTAGAAGTATGCGTATATGTATTGTCGTCTAAAAGGGTGTACTGCAGCTCGGCGAACCGCCACGTGTTGCTGCTCGGCTGGTATTGCAGGTTGCCTTTGCTGAAATATACCTTTTTACCGTAGCCGACAGTAAACGCCTTCGCCACGAAATAATTGGCTTGTGCCTTTACGGTTATGGTCAGCGCGTCTGTCTTGTTGTTGGTGTTAGTGGTTACGGTTACGGTGGCGTCGCCTTCTGATACAGCCGTCACCTTGCCGTCAGCATCAACGGTTACAGCATTGCCTGAGGTTACAGACCAAGTTACGTTTTTATCCACGCCGGTAATGTCGGGGTATATCTCGGCTTGAAGGGACAATGTTTCGCCTACCATCATTGTAAGGCAATCCGTGGTTTTTATGGTAACGGAGGTGGGCAGCGGCACTACCTTCACGCTTTTCACGTATTTGTTGCCGGTGTATTTGATGTTCACGTTGTCGCCATTTTGGGCGGAGGAGGGGATGTCCCAGTCGGTGGTGGATGGCGGGGTGACGGTGTGGGACTGTGCCGTTGCATCTGTCGGTGCAAAAAAGGATAAAAGAATGGAAATAACAAAAAGGTTGCTAATAGCCTTCGAGCATAAAGATTGTGAAGATTTTACCATAAAAGACATAAATTGGAAATAAAGTGGTTAGTTAAATAATTGTTTATGTTACAAAGGTGCGAAAAAAATTTTTGACTTGTCCTCAATTTAACAATTATTTAATATAAGAAGACATCTTTTTTGACTGCATTTTTGGTCTTATTATCGTATGACAAATCGGAACATCATTTTTTTTATTTATTTAAATATGAAGAAGATTTTTTTGTATTACTGACTGTTTTCTACGCTTTTAACGTTGCTGCCCAAGATCTATCCGACCATCCGAACTACGATGGTTATCCTACTTTCTCTGATGGCTATTGATATTACACCGTGATTGACTATGACAATTTTTATGTAGAATTAACTGAATGTGGTATTTTGGAAAACAGCACGTTAGAAATTCCTGAAACGGCTACCAATTATTCAACAATACGGGCGCACAAATAAAACGTATCGACAATATCCAGCCATACACCACCATAGCTCTTCCGAAGGGATATTATTCGGGCGCGCTTGTTGTCGATGGCGAAAAAACAGGATTTAAAATCATTGTGGAATAAAAAAACAAAGCGACGCGCCACGGCACGTCGCTTTGTTCGAGAAAGACGCGCCACGGCACGTCGCTACATTGTTTTTTACAATACCTCTACCTCTGCGCGGCGGTTCTTTTTGCGGTTGGCTTCAGAGGTGTTGGGCACCAGCGGCTGTTTGTACCAGCGGCTTTCGGTTTGCAATTGGTCGGGGTTGACATCGCGCTTGATAAGTTCAGCTTTGAGTCCGTCGGCACGTTTCTGACCTACGGTGCGGTTGGTAGCAAGGCTTCCAAGGTTGCAGGTGTGTCCTGTTATCAAGAATTTCTTATCGGGATTAGCTTTCATCAACTCGGCAAGACGATCTATTTTGTCGCTTTCGTCGCCGCTTTGTGTAGAGCCAAGAGCAAAGTTTACAGCGCCTATTTCGTCGAGTTGTTTTTGAACTTCCTCTTTTGTGGCTTTTTGTTCCACAACCTCAATGGTATCGGTGGGTTGGTATGCGGGTTCATTGTTTACAGCCACGGTATCCACATGTTCGGGTTCGGTTACAAGCTCGGGTTCGTCGGCAACTGCCACCTCATTTTCGGGTTCGGGAGCGGTTTCAATTTCTTCCGGTTTGTTTTTGTCGCGACCCACAAACAGCCTTACTCCCACATTTACACCAACGGTGTAAGGATGAATCTTGGTGCAGAGTTTCGACTGAGCAGTGCCCACATAGTTTTCTCCGTCGAACACATGGGGATAATCCTTGTTTTTTTGGTCGGTGAAAGTGTAAGAGCCATACACACCGGCAGTAAGAGCCCATCGATCCGACAAGGCATATACCACTCCGGCGCTCAAACCGGTGGCAAAAAGCATAGTTTTCATATCGGCATTTCCCGAAAACTTGCCACGATTGCCGGCTCCATAGCCTTCAAGTTCGGTAACATCTTTTACCACCACGTCAACACCGTTGGAAGTGTTAACATAACTATTGGCTACATTGATATCACCCGACACGGTTTTGTATTTTTGTTTTAGCACAAATCCCGGTTCGGCAGTGAGCCTGCCCTCAAACGAGAGGCGAGGACCAATAAAATATCTATACGACAATCCCACAGGCACAAACAAAAGAGTTTCAGAGGTGCGCTCTTTCATATTAGAAAATCTCACTTCCACATCCTTCTCCTTGTTGTCTAAGAGCAGTTGGTCGTCGGGTAATTTGCCGAGAGGTTCGTTGAAATCGAGTTTTGCAGTGGTTTTGGCTGTGATAAGTTTTGCACCGGCAGTTATGCCCCAATGCTCCGAAAAATAGTGTCCAAAACCGGCGTAGAGTGCCACGCCGCCACCGATACCTTTTTTACCGTCGGAAATTTTAGTGTTCACGTCGTGAATATTGTATCCAGCATTCAGTTCTACAAAAGTATTCTGACGCTGAGCCATTGCAGCTGTGGCTGATAGCACTATTATTGATGACAATATTAAGTTTTTCATTGAATGATATATTTATGAGTAGATTATTTTACTATTAGTTTAAATGGCACTTTCTCGCCGTTTTGGATATACACGCCCGAATAGTTGCCGGTGGGCAATTGTATGGTGTTTTTCTCTTGCGGATTGTTGATTTGTTTGGCAAGACGTCCATTGAGATTGTAGATATAAATATGACTATTGGCATCGGGTTGATAGTTGTGGGTGATTTCCACAAACACATCGCTCAACGAGTTGCCGGGGTTGGGATAAACGTTTACTTCGGTGTTGGTAGACTCTGTAATGCGCGACAGATCGAGCGGACAGGTTTCGTAACTATTGCCGTTGGTTTTGGTGAGTATGGCAGTGTATACCGATTTTTTCTCAAACCTATATTGCAGCAGACGGCTGTTGGCGCCGGAAATTTCGATATTGTTTTCTTTCCATATATAGTTGGTAAAATCGCCAGCAAGTTGATTTACCGCAGCCACATCGTTGTAGAGGGTTACGATAGAGTAGAACGGAAGGTTGATGTTTACTCTTATTGGCAGTTTGCCTGTAAAATTACCGTCGAAGGTAGTCATCTCGAGAGTGCCGTTGTAAGTGCCGGGCAACAAATCTTTTGGCAATGCAATTTCTACTCTGTTGCCGCTGATTGAGCCATTCTGAGATGGAATTTTGTTGTCATCAAATTCAAGACTAAAATAATCGAGTGTGCCGTTTTGAGCGGTGAAATCTATAATAGCCTTGCCACTACAGAAATATTGGTTCGACGCATCGGCAAGGATAGCACCATCAGGGTCGGTATTAGATGGAGTGATATATATTTTGCCGGGTTTGATGATAAACGTGGTAGAGCCGTTGATGGTGTAGTTGCCATTAGGATTGTCGGTGATGAGCACTGTGGCTGTGCCAACGTTGATATTGTTTTGATAGGATACGGTGTATTCGGCGGGAGGAATAGTGGTGCCGCTGTAAGTAATTGTTACCTTAGGTTCAATGGGAGAACCTGTATATTGATAGGTGTCGTTTTCAAGAATAATTAAGAGATTGGGGTCGTTGGGGGTGATAACAAACGGATTGATAATAAAAGGCGTTTCTCCGTTGATGGTGTAGTTGCCGCCTTGATTGTCGGTGATGATAGCCTTGGCTGTACCGGCATTGATATTATCTTGATACGACACAGTATATTCAGCAGCAGGAACTTCCAAACCGTTGAAGGTAATGGTTACAGCGGGTTCTTTGGGAGTGCCGTCATAAATATAAGAATCGGGATTAAGAACTATTGATAGCAGAGATGCTATATTTGGGTCGTTGAGGTCGATTTCAAGAGGTGTAATAGTAAACTCTTTGCTACCGTTGATGGTGTAGTTGCCATTAGGATTGTCGGTGATAATAGCTGTGGCTGTGCCTACATTAATATTGTTTTCGTAAGAAACGGTGTATTCAGATGCAGGAATTTCAATGCCGTTGTATACTATATTTACTGCAGGTTCGTTAGGAGAGCCATTGTAGATGTAGGTATCAGGGGTAAGGGTGATAGAGAGATTGGGGTCGTTGGGGGAGATAACATAAGGATCAATTATAAAATCTTTGCTACCATTGATGGTGTAGTTACCACCCTGATTATCAATAATCTCTGCTGTGGCTGTACCGGCATTGATATTGTTTTTATAATTTACGGTGTATTCTGATGAAGGAATTTCTGTGTCGTTGTATGTAACAGTTACTGCAGGTTCTTTTGGAGAGCCATCATAGATGTAGGAATCAGGAGTGAGGGTGATAGAGAGATTGGGGTCGGTGGGGGTGATGACATAAGGATTAATGGTAAAATCTTTGCTGCCATTAACTGTGTAATTACCTCCTTGAATATCAACAATCTCTGCTGTGGCAGTACCGGCGTTGATATTGTTTTTATAATTTACGGTGTATTCTGATGAAGGAATTTCTGTGCCGTTGTATGTTACAGTTACAGCAGGTTCTTTTGGAGAGCCATTGTAAGTAAAGGAAGAAGGATTGAGTGTGATAGAGAGATTTGGGTCGGTGGGGGAGATGACAAGAGGCGTAATGGTATACGAAAGGTTAGGGGTGATGATTGTAGCGTATCCGCCGCCATTGTTCCATACTTTTACCTCGGAGATGCTTTTTGTACCCACATTTATAACTTCATCCGGATATTTGGCTATACATTTATTAGCAGGAATATTTATAGTGCCGGCTGTAGCAGTGATGGCTGGTTTAATCTCTACACCATTGTAAACATACTCTGTTGGTGACAAAGAGTCTATCGAAATATCTAACAATTCCACTTCGACCTCCACATCACAGTTTGGCATGGTAAAAACCCAAGAACCATCAGATTGCTGAGATACAGGTATATATTGTGCAGATGCTATTTTTGTTAAAGAGAAAACAAGAATAGCTATAATAATAAATTGTAATAGTTGGTTTTTCATGATATTTTAAATGATTATTTTATTGATATCCTATTTTAGGGAAGAAAAATAACAGTAAAAATCTACAAGAATCGAACAAGACGGACGGAGAAACCATTGCTGCGATATCCCGCGCCAAAGCCTATCCCTATTTCGGAGAAAGACATCACCCAAGCGTTGTCGGAATCCTGTGCCATATCAGTATAATACTTTCCTTCCCAGTTAATCCATGCCAATGCCTTCTCTCTTCTCATACCAGCAGCGGGCAAAAATACTGCACCTGAACGCTCCATCTGAGTCCACTGTGAAGAATTATATTCGTTTGCAACTTTAAAATATTCCCGTCCCTGGTTCAGTGTAAATCCTCCGCTTTTAAACACCTTACCATCTGGTTTTGGGTCAGACCATTGGTCTGGTAGAAGAATCAGTCCGTTAACTCCGTTTACCGATGCTATACCGCAGAGTTTTGTGGCATTAGAACGCTTAGTTAACAAATAATGCCACTCATCATTGGATAGAGTTTTCCATTCTGAACCAATATTTCCCTTGCAAACATTTTCAAATGCGCCAGAAGATTCAACACCCGTTTTATAATACGTATTTATGGCAGAAGTACATGTAGGTGCAGCTCCGTTCTTTGTCCAAGTACCCCAGCCAAAGAGATCAATCCATGGTCCATCACTCTCATTAGAAGTACATCCCATATTGCCAGCCCTAACATCATCGCCGCCAACATAATCCCACTGATTATTAGCAAAACGCCATGAATTGTCGTTAACGTTATATTGGAGATTACCTTTTGAGAAATAGATTTTTTTGCCATTTGCCACTGAAAATGGTTTGGGAACATAGTTATTGTTAGTAGGAACCACTTCAACAGTAATGGATGATTGATTATTATTCTTGTTGGTAGTAACGGTAATGGTTGCTACGCCTGTTTTTTGTGCCGTTACTGTGCCATAGGCATTGATCGACACCGCATCTCCACTAACAGACCACGTAACAGTCTTGTTTGCTGCAATGTTAGGAGATACATTAGCAGAGAGTGACATTGTTTCGCCTGCTACCAACTTCGGGAGACACATCGGAGTTATGGCAACAGACATAGGTAGCGGCACTACCTTCACACTCTGAACGTATTTATTGCCTGAGTACTTAATGGATACTTGGTCTTCATCTGTAGCGGAAGATGGTATTACCCAACCGTCTCCTGATGGCGAAATAATCTTGTACTCAGTCTGCGAATTGGCATAAGAATACGCAAAAACCAAAAATAATAGCAAAAAAGTAAATCTTACATTACATTTAACACACTCAGATAGTGAGCGATTTGCGTTGTTTAAAGATGTCATTTAAAATAAATTTAGTAGTTAGTTAAATTAAGTGTTAATTTGGCGGCAAAGGTCTAAAAAAGTTTTTGATGTCACAAATATTTTTTTTGAAGATTATTAATAATTTTGCAAAAAAAATAAATAACGAAAATTAACTCAAAAAATGATGAAGAAATTTATATGCTTATCTTTTGCTTTGTTATCTATTATGCAATCAATAGCACAAGAGTATAACTATGACGAAGTCTTCCATGATTACGAAGCTTACAATCCTAATTGTAACATTGGAGGTGTGTTCTCTGCCAACACCTCAATTTATGATGGATTATTAGACGAACTATTTGGAAATCCCATGGCAATTATCCTATTAGGTCATTGGGAAGAAAGCACAGCAACTATCCCTTCATGTATATATGCTGGATCTCTGGATAGAATATATACAACCTATAGAATACAAGAAGCATCTGATATTAATATTAATGATCGGTCTGATAGTCATTTAACTACGTTGTACATCGGAGCCGGTGTACACGAAATAGGAAAAAATACTTTTAGAGGCTTTACGTCGTTAAAAAATGTAATCATTGAAGAGAATGGCACATTATTGAAAGGTGAATGTAATTCGGGGGATGACAGATGTAACTACAACTTTGACTCAAAAGAAATCCTTTGCCAATTAGAAAAAATAGAAGATTATGCCTTTGCCGATTGTAATAATCTTGAAAACGTTACCTTGCCCAGTTCTATAAAATATATAGGAGACTATGCTTTTTACAGCGAAAAACGTGAAGATAATAAACCACTAACCATCACTTGCAATGCACTCCAAGCTCCACAAATAGGAGAAAATTCATTTCCGGAAGGGTCTAAACTTATAGTACCTCCGTGCGCCACAGGATACCAAGAATGGGGATTTAAAGAAATAGAAGGCGGAGTCCCAATTTCAGCTGATGATTTTGATTTAAACTATACTAAAACTTACGACGGCACTCCATACTTAGATTTAGGCAATAATACATCTTTCGAAAAAGATAAATACACCATTAGTATTGATAGTGCCACTATTTTCCAATTACTCGATAACGTGTTACAACCATGTGGCGATGCTACTTCCGATAATGCCATAGTTCAAACACAGATTAAATTTACTGTATACGGGAATGGATGCGACAACACAAGTGGTGAATATATTATACCAAACAAAGTAATAATCACACCAGATACAATCGACCTTAAACAAATTCTCGAAGATCACGTTTTCGCTAAAAAAATATACGATAGCACTACAACAGTGGAGTATCAAGATGGTATTAAAGTTGAGTATTGGAATGATGGGGATATAAAAGGAACTAACATTGAATTTGAACTTCCCACAGAAGATATATTGCAATTTGTCTTTTACAAACCACCATATTACGAAGGTCCGGAAGTTGGTAAACAGCCGATAACAATTCCTGATGGAGGCTTCAATATTCTTAATAATGAACATAATTTTGGAAATCGTAATAATTACTCAATCACAAACGATTTCAAAGAAAGTAAACTATCTGTTGACGGCTGGATTTATCAAAATCTAGGGAAATCCATAACAATCAAACAGATTTGCGATGGCAACAACAGTGCTGTGATATCATCAGACGAAGATATCATAATTAATGCAGGATACTGCAAAATAGCAGTTAATAATGAGCTACGACTCAACCAAACGGTGCCATTTAACAACGACACAATAATAGGACTTTCTATTCCAAATGATATTACACCAGCCACATACACCGGAACATTAGTTTTCGCCTTAGACTCCGACGGTAACGACACAATATCAAATATTTGCACATTTACTATGGATATTATTCCCCCAGATGTGATAAAACAACTCTACCACAACGTTATTTTTGTAGATAATGCATACAATCATTACACAAAATACCAATGGTACAAAGACGACCAACTTCTTAATGGCGAAACCAAGCAATATATAACAGAGCGTCCCGAACTCACTGGTAGATACTCTGTAGATGTTACCACACAAAACGGAATCAAACTACACTCGTGTCCCACAAAAACATTTACACCCACCTCTAAGCTCTCGCCCACCGTTACCTCCTACCCCAACCCCGCCAAAGAGGGCGTACCATTTACCATCAAACTCATTGGAGGAGTACCCGAAGATGCATCAATAATGATTTTCAACAATGCGGGTGCACAGGTAATGCGTATTGATAATATAACCGAAAACACCACTATAACCCTTCCCCGTGGCTATTACTCCGGCGCATTGATCTCCAACGGCAAAAAGTCGGGGTTTAAAATTATTGTGGAATAATATATATCTATTTTACAATTAGTTTAAAGGGTACTTTTTCGCCGTTTTGAATATACACGCCCGAATAGTTGCCGGTGGGCAGTTGCACTTTGTTAATCTCTTGGGGAGACGAAAGGTGTTTGGCAAGCGTGCCGTTGAGATTGTAGATATATATCTGCTTGTTGGCTTCGTGGTTATAATTTTCCGACACCTCCACGGTAATATCGTTGCCTTGGGTGGCAGGATTGGGATAAACTACCAGTCGGGCGGTAGAATTGCCAAGCGAAATGCGTGATAGGTCGAGCGGACAGGTTTCGTAACTGCCGCCGTCGGTTTTGGTGAGTATTGCTGTGTATACCGACGAT
>JAGCYI010000273.1 GCA_017960885.1 Bacteroidales bacterium | reverse complement strand
GTGCCGAGCGGGAGGTCGAGTTTTTCGGCAATTTCGGTGTACGACATTTCATCAAAATATCGCATTTCGGTGATAATGCGGTAATCGTCGTGAAGTTGCTTAACTACTTGACGCATAAGTTTTTCTTTCTGCTCTTTCATCATGCTCTCTTCGGGGTCTTTGATGGGAGCGGTGAGGGTGTTTTCTGCCCATGATGTGGCTTCTCTATCGCTTGTGGGACTTGGTTTGTCGATAGATATGTTGTTTTTCTGCATTTTGTTGCTACGCAGAAAGTCGATGGTGTTGTTAGAAGCAATCTTGAACAGCCATGTGCTAAATGCGTTTGACGGCATATACGACTTGATGTTCTTAAACGCCTTGCCAAACGACTCAATTGTGAGGTCTTCGGCGTCGTCGGGGTTGCGCACCATCTTCACTATCATATAGTATACCGAGTCGCGGTATTTTCCGAGCAGTTCGGCAAATGCCTTCTGATTGCCCGCCCGCGCTTCGAGCACGAGTTTGTAGTCGGCTTTTGCTTTTTCCGAGAATGAACTGTTTCCTGTGTTTTCGTTTTCTATTTCCATGTGAGTCTGTCCTTGCGAATTTTTCCTAAAATTAGTTGTAATGCGTTTATGTAAGGTAGTATTATGTCAAAAAGTATTCCAGCGGCTGCTACTCCCTTGGTGTTAAACTTGGAAGAGGCTTTTGAAATCGCGTATAAATATACAAAATATCTTGTAAAAAACAAAATTGGTGTAATAAAATACAGTGGATGGAAAAAAGAAAGCGCTATGCATCCAATATAGAAGCAAGTGCGCGACAGTGTTTCCATTGCCAAAACCACCTTGTGCTTGGTTTTATAGCGTTCCGATGCCGAAAAATGTCGCTGTTTTTGTTTGTTCCACTGGCTAAAACTCTCTTTGGGTTCGCAGAGGGTAAACGATGCCGAGTTGGTTTCGCACACTATGCGCCCTTTCTGAGCGTTCTGGTTTACAAAAATATCGTCGTCTCCCGACATCAGATAACTGTGGCTCGAAAATCCGCGTGTTTTTTCAAACAATGATTTGCGGTAAGCCATATTTCTGCCAACACCCATATAAGGCATTCCTATTTCGGTGTAAGTGTAGTATTGCATAGCAATAAATACTGTGTCGTAGCGTATTAGTCGGTTGAGAAATCCTTTGCGTTGGTCGTATCCTCCATAACCGAGCACAATGTCGTTTTGGTCGGAAAAATTTTGGCTCATTGTTTTTATCCACCATTTCGACACGGGCATACAGTCGGCATCGGTGAGCAGAAGCCATTCATTTTTAGCGGCTTTGATGCCTACGGTGAGGGCGAGTTTTTTGCCGTGCGAAAATTTTCGGTCGAACGGCACTTCGGTAACGTAAAGTTTGGGGTATTTCTGTTTGAGTTCGGCAAGCACAAGAGCGCTGTCGTCGGTGCTGCTGTCGTTTACCACTATTACCTCAAAGTCGGGATACTCTTGTTCCAAAATTGCGGGCAACTTTTCGCGCAGGTTGGCGGCTTCGTTGCGGGCGCATATTACCACCGAAACGGGCACCGGACTAAGGTATTGTTTTACCTTGGGCTTGCGTCGAATGCGTACAAATACACCTAAGTAATAGCACATCTGCACTATCCAAACAAGTATCAGGCAGCATATTAGCCAAAATTTCCAACTATATATATCCTTAAACAAGGATGCTATTTCTTCCAACATTGTTGTTTGTCTATTTGGTGCAAATGTACAAACCATTTTTTAATAAATTGTTATAAAATAAAAAAATATGTTTTTTTTTGTAATAGTTTTATGCAAAACCGATTTGATGGTTTATCTTTGCAGACTGGAAATTTTTGTAAATGAAGTTCGAAATTAAACATACAGACCCTCGCACCAACGCCCGCGCAGGTGTTATCACCACCGACCACGGAAGCGTTCCCACACCTATATTTATGCCTGTGGGCACTGTGGGTTCGGTCAAGGGCGTTCATCAGACCGAATTGAGCGACGATATTAATGCGCAGATTATCCTCGGCAACACTTACCATCTTTATCTCCGTCCCGGAATGGAGGTGATCAAGGCGGCAGGAGGATTGCACAAGTTTATACATTGGGACCGTCCCATACTTACCGACAGCGGCGGATTCCAGGTGTTTTCGCTTGCCGAAAATCGCAAACTTACTCCCGAGGGCGTAACATTTCGTTCGCATATCGACGGTAGCAAGCATATTTTTACTCCCGAAAACGTGGTAGACATTGAGCGCACCATTGGTAGCGATTTTATGATGGCTTTAGACGAATGCACACCTTATCCGTGCGACTATAAATATGCGGCTAAATCGTTGAAACTCACACATCAATGGCTCGAACGCGGTGTTAAGCATTATCTTGAAACCGAACCTCTTTACGGACATTCGCAGGCTTATCTTCCCATTGTTCAGGGCAGCGTATACCGCGACCTCCGCGAGCAGTCGGCTGAGTTTATCGCCAAACAGGAGATGGACGCCAACGCTATCGGCGGTCTTTCTGTAGGCGAACCCGTGGAGATGATGTACGAGATGATTGAGGTGGTGAACAATATTTTGCCCAAGGACAAGCCCCGCTACCTGATGGGAGTGGGCACGCCTGCCAATATTATAGAAGGTGTGGCTCGCGGTATCGACATGTTTGACTGCGTGATGCCCACCCGAAACGCCCGCAACGGTATGATATTCACCTCCAAAGGCACTATGAATATGAAAAACGAGAAATGGAAGATGGATTTCTCGGAACTCGACCCCGACGGTACTTCTTTTGTAGATCATTATTACTCAAAGGCTTATCTCCGTCACTTGGTAACAGCCAACGAGCGTCTTGCAGCGCAGATAGCCTCGATACACAACCTCGCATTCTATCTCAACCTTGTTAAGACCATCCGTGAGCGTATTCTCGACGGTACTTTTGCCGACTGGAAAGACGGAGCTGCCAAGGAGATGATGCAGCGAATTTGATTTTATACACATTATATATAATAGAGACAAAAAATGTTCAAGATATTAGACCGCTACATAATGAAAAAATTTCTCGGCACATTCTTCTATTCGCTTGTGCTGCTGATTTCTATCATTATCGTGTTCGACATTCAGGAAAAACTCGACGACTTTATCGAAAAGAGAGCACCCTTCGAGGCAATCCTGTTCGAATATTACCTCAACTTTGCGCCCTATTACGCAAACATGTTCATGTTCTTGTTCATATTTATCTCGGTGATATTCTTCACCTCGAAGCTGGCGGGCAACAGCGAGATAATTGCCATACTCAGCGCGGGTATCAGTTTCCGCCGTATGCTTGTGCCGTATTTTGAGAGCGCGGCTATTCTGGCTTTGCTGTCGTTTTTCTTGAGCGCATACGTTATTCCTCCTGCCAACGAAGTCAGGTTGAAATTTGAAAATCTCTATATCAAAGGCACTTATTACAATGATTCAAAAAATATACATCGGCAGACATCTCCCGACACCTTTATATATATGCAGAATTATGTTACCACCTCTAATGTGGGCTACAAGTTCTCGTGGGAGAAGTTCGACGGCAACATCCTCAAAGAAAAGCTTATGAGCGAATTCATTGTCTGGGATTCTATCAAGGACAAATGGACTATCAACAACTATTATATAAGGTATTTCAACGGCGATTCCGATTCGGTGGTAACTGGCCGCAAGATGGACACCACGCTCGCCATATTCCCTAAGGATTTTAACCAGCGACTCAACCAGATAGAGACCCTCACAAGTCCCGAGCTCCACGACTATATCGACGAGCAGCGTATGCGTGGCAGCGACAACATCGAGGCTTTTTTGGTTGAGAGTTACAAGCGCATAGCCTTCCCGTTTGCCTGCTTTATACTTACATTGATAGGCGTAACGCTGTCGTGCAAGAAGGTGAGGGGCGGAATAGGTATCAACCTTGGAGTTGGTTTGGCGCTGAGTTTCAGTTACATACTCTTTATGCAGGTGTTTTGCGAATTTGCAAAGGGAAGTTCTCTGCCTCCATTGCTGGCGGTTTGGATTCCCAACATTATCTATACAATAATAGGTGTAGTATTATATTTCAAAGCCCCAAAATAATGGAACTCAATCAAGAAGCCCTTTACCAAGTGGCAGTTACTATGATACCGGGAGTGGGTTGCAGTACAGCCCGCAAACTTATTTCATGGGCTGAAGGTGCGGAACAGGTATTCCAGAAGATTGATCTGCTGCCAGAAACGGGACTTCTTTCTTCTAAATCGTTGGAGGCTTTAAAAACTATCAACGTTGTGGATGCTGCCAAACGCCAATTGGATATTGTTGCGCGTGAGGGTATTGGTATCACATCATACTACGACCGAGACTATCCCCGTAAACTTGCACAATGCGACGACGCACCTTTATTATATTATACAAAAGGAACGGGGGTGAATTTTGATACAAACCACACCATAGGCATTGTGGGAACACGCCTTACCGACCCTGAGGGACGTGAAAATATATTTAGTCTTGTAGAGGGGCTCAAAAATGATGGTATACGCGTGATAATAGTCAGCGGACTTGCCTCAGGCGCCGACACGTTTGCCCATCAGGCTGCTTTGGAATATGGCGTGCCCACTGCGGCAGTGCTGGGACACGGTTTCGATATGATTTATCCCGCCGAAAACCGCTCTATAGCTAACAAGATAGCTGATGGCGCTGGCGTAATGTTGACCGAATATTTTTACGGACATCCTGTGAGCAAGACCAATTTCCCACGCCGAAACCGCATAGTGGCAGGATTGTGCGACGCATTGGTTGTGGTTCAGAGCCGTAATAAGGGCGGTGCGTTAATTACTGCTGAATACGCCCGACAGTACCGCCGTACTGTTTTCGCCTTTCCTGGAAGAGCCAACGACCGCAACTATCAAGGCTGCAACCTGCTTATCCGCGACAACAGGGCAACACTCATAACAAGGCATGCCGATGTAGAAAACCTTATGGGATGGCTCGCCAACAAACAGTCAGCTCCTGTGCAGATAGAACTGCCGCTCGACGAACCGCTTGAACCCCAAGAGATTAAAATTGTTGACGTGCTCCGCAAACATGGCGAACTCAGCATCGACACCATAGCCTTGGAGACACAGATACCAATGTGGGAACTTTCGCCTACACTGCTAAACCTTGAATTCAAAGACCTTATCAAGTCGTTGCCTGGCAAAAGGTACACAGTGAGGTGATGTTTTTTTGTAAGAATTTGAAAAAAAAAGAAGATTTCTCGCTTGGAGAGTTTTTTTTTCTATCTTTGCGTTCGAATTATTAAAAACAGCATACCAATGAAAGCATACGTTTTTCCCGGACAAGGATCACAGTTTCCGGGTATGGGCAAAGACCTTTACGAAAAATCAGACATAGCCAAAGCACTGTTTCGCAAGGCCGACGAGGTTTTGGGATTCGACATCACCAACCTTATGTTCGAAGGCACAGCAGAGCAGTTGTTGCAGACCAAGGTTACACAGCCCTGTATTTTTATCCATTCGGTAATATCGGTTATGACCGACCCCGCCAACTTCAACCCCGACGCCGTAGCAGGACACTCGCTCGGTGAGTTCTCGGCACTTACAGCTGCCGGAGCCCTCACATTTGCCGACGGACTATCGCTTGTGGCAAAACGCGCCGCAGCTATGCAGAAATGCTGTGAAACCCAAAAAGGTTCTATGGCAGCAGTTCTCGGTCTCGACGACGCAGTGATTGAGCAGATATGCGCTCAAACCACACAAGAAGGCGACGTGGTGGTGGCTGCCAACTACAACTGCATTGGTCAGATTGTGATTTCAGGTAGCGAACAAGGCGTTGACAAAGCATCAAAAAAACTCGAAGAGGCTGGAGCAAAGCGCGTTGTAAAACTTGCCGTAAGCGGAGCGTTCCACTCTCCATTGATGCAGCCGGCACAGCAAGAACTGCAGCAAGCCATCGACAGCACAATATTTTCAACACCCAAATGTCCTGTATATCAAAATGTTGACGCAATGCCTCACACTGATCCCGAAGAGATAAAGCAAAACCTTATCAAGCAGCTGACCTCTCCAGTACGTTGGACAAAGACCATTCAAAACATGGTAGGAGCAGGCATAAACGAAGTAATAGAGTGCGGACCGGGAAGCGTTTTGCAAGGTTTGATGCGCAAAATTGACCGAAATGTGAACTCTTCGCACTTCGGAGCATAAAAATGTAGCGTTTGGAGTTAATTTTGTTTACATACTTAAAGTATTGTTACATAGCGTGTTAAACTATTACTTCAATACAAAAATAAAAAAAAGTTGTATTTTTTTTGTTAATTTTTTTTTAAGTACATTTTCTTTTTGTAATTTCGTTGCCGTAAATTTTTGCTAAATGGCATCGAGGAGAGATGTCCGAGTGGTTGAAGGAACACGCCTGGAAAGCGTGTATACGCCAAAAGTGTATCGGGGGTTCGAATCCCCCTCTCTCCGCAAAAAAAATTAAATTAAAGTATCAATTATCGTATAATTAAAACTAAAAACACAACATGAAAAAGCTATTTTCATTATTGGCAATATCAGGAATGCTCTTTTTCGGAAGTGCAGATTTGTTTGCGCAGGAAGAAGCAGAATCTCAAGCACCTGCTACTACAGAAACAGTTCAATCAGGATCTCAGGCTCAGCCCGAAGAAGTTCCGGTTCACAAGGAAATTAAGACCAAATTCATCGAAGGTGGTGCCGGCTTCATGGCATCGGTTCTTATCTGTTTGATTCTCGGTCTTGCAATTGCAATTGAAAGAATTATCTACTTAGGTCTTTCTTCAACCAACACCAAGAAACTTCTCAATCAAATAGAAGACGCTCTCGACAATTCTGAAAGCGAAAACCCCATCGAGGACGCAAAAGCAATTTGTAGAGACACCCGCGGACCTGTTGCAAGCATATTCTATCAGGGTCTCGACCGTTACGACGAGAAGAAAGAAAACAACATCGACCTTATCGAAAAGTCAGTTGTTTCTTACGGTAGCGTACAGATGGGACAGATGGAAAGCGGTGTAACCTGGATCAACCTCTTCATCGCACTTTCTCCTATGTTGGGATTCATGGGTACCGTTATCGGTATGATTCAGGCGTTCGACGCTATCGAGCAGGCTGGCGACGTTTCGGCTTCTTTGGTTGCTCAAGGTATTAAAGTTGCGTTGATCACCACCGTTACCGGTTTGATCGCTGCTATCATCTTGCAGTTGTTCTGTAACTACATCCTTTCTAAAATTGAATCTATCACCAACGATATGGAAGACGCTTCTATATCATTCATCGACATTCTTGTTAAATACCAAGAAAAAAATAAATAATTAATATGGAGACATCTTTCTTACAAAAAATATCTAAGTACCTCCTTATAGTATTATTTGCTATATCTATCGTATTGGTAGGTTTGTTCTACTATCAGGTAGTACCTTTGGAGGATAAGGCTGAAAAGATTGCACATAGCACTACTGCTTTGGTTCTTACATGGACTGAAGTGCTGTTCTTCCTTGCTGCTGGTCTTGCCATACTCGCTTTCATTTGGGATATCGTTTTGAATCCCAAAAAGAGCATTAGCACTGGTATCGTTGTCGCAGGTTTAATTGTGATTGCTATTATAGGTTTCGCAATGTCTAGCGACTCTATGGATTCTATTTCACCCGCAACAATGGCCAAACCAACTCCTGGTGAGCTTAAAGCTTCTGGTGCAGGTTTGATTTCATTGTACATTATCCTAGGTCTTAATTTCCTCGCCATTATCTGGCTTGAGATTAGGTCTAGATTAAAATAATTATGTTGAATTTTCGGTAGCCGCTTTTACGGCGGCTGCCTTTAAAAAACAATACAGATGAGACAAGTAGGTGACATTAATGCAAGTTCGCAGGCCGACATCGCATTCCTTCTGTTGATCTTCTTCCTTGTTACCACGTCTATGGACGTTGACCAAGGTTTGTTGCGCCAGCTGCCGCCTCCAAGCACTGACCAGCCCGAGGCCCAGCAGATCAACGAGCGCAATATCTTTATTGTGCTTATCAACAAGGACAACCAGTTGGCTATCGAAGGCGATTATGCTGACTTCAATGAGCTTACCGACAGAACTATCAAATTTTTGACCAACCCTACCAACGCTGATAACCTTTCAGAACAGGTCAAGGCTTCGGCAAAATATGATGAGCTCGCTGGTAATCCCGACAAAAAGTCTGAAGCTGAAGCTGTAAAAGCTGTTTTAGACAACTGCGGTGATGTGAATATTACTCGTGGAGTAGTTTCTCTACAAAACGACCGTGGTACTAAGTACGAAACATATATACAGGTGCAAAACTCTATTGTTGCAGCATTTAATATATGTCGCGATAATTTTGCCAAGGAATATTTTGGAAAAGTCTACGACGAGATTACTCCCGAAGAGCAGAAAATCGTTAAGACTGTTTTCCCCCTCAATATTTCAGAGGCCGAACCACGTAGTGTTAAATAGTTAAAGAAGGAGGACTTAAAAATGGCAAAATTTAGAAAAAAAGGCGGACGTAAGGTTAGCGGTCTTTCTACTGCATCGCTTCCTGACATCGTGTTCATGCTTCTGTTCTTCTTCATGTCGGTAACTTCTATGAAGGAGACCGACTACAAGGTGAAAATCAAACTTCCTACCGCTACTGAGGTTAAGAAGTTGGAGAAGAAATCTCTTGTTAGCTATATTTATGTGGGTGCTCCCCTCGCTGCTTACCAGGGAAAATTCGGTACAGAGCCCCGTGTACAGCTCAACGACAAGATTTCCAACCTCTACGATATTCCAGACTATATCGAGGCTGAGCGTCAGAGCCACGATGAGCACGATAGACCTTTTATGACTTACTCGCTCAAGGTTGACTCCGATGCTAAAATGGGTATCATCACCGACGTTAAGCAGGAGCTTCGCAAAGTTCAAGCTTTGAAACTTAACTATTCTACATTGAAAGTTGCACGCAAATAATTGTATTTGCTATTATCTATAACAAAAAACGGCGGAGATTTATATTTCTGCCGTTTTTTGTTGCCCGTATGCCAACTTTTTTGCGCCTATGCCGTATATGATAATATAATTAAGGTTTAGACATAGGTTTTTATTAAGTTTGTAGCATTAGGTTTATATGGGAGAAATACCTGAAAATATCTCTCAGGTATTGAAAGAAAGCGGTTCGGCGGTAATAATGTACGTCGTCCGCTTTTTTTTGAGTTTTTGCGATGTGGGTAACAAATTATTTCTTTTCTTTGTAAAAAATTTTAGTAATGAGACATCTACTTGTATTTATTCTGTTTATGGTGGTGTTTGAAGCCGCCGCACAGAACTATCCGGATACTACACGCGAGTTTCGTGGCGTTTGGGTGGCAACGTCCAAGCGTATCGACTATCCCACTGTGGCTACCACCGACAGCAAGGTGCTTAAGCAGAATTATCTCGATTTGCTCAACGCTTGGAAAAACGCCGGTTACAACGCCGTGATTTTTCAGGTTCGTCCTGCTGCCGACGCCTTTTTCGCATCGGAATACGAGCCTTGGAGCGAATGGCTCACAGGCAGGCAGGGACGTGCGCCAGAGCCATATTTCGACCCGTTGGAGTTTATGGTGAAGGAGACCCACGCCAAGGGTATGGAGTATCACGCATGGTTCAACCCATTCCGCGCTGTTGCCACCATTCAGTATGCCGATGTGTGCAAGGAGCATATTTCCAACACCAAGCCCGAATGGTTTTTTACATACGGAGCCAACAAGTATTTCGACCCGGGCATTCCCGAGGTGCGCAACTATTTGATTAGGATTATTGTAGACGTGGTTAAGCGTTACGACATCGACGGCGTGCATTTCGACGATTATTTCTATCCCTATCCCGTTACCGGCGACAACAAGAAGATTATCGACCTTCCCGACCAGGCCACCTACAAGAAATACGGCAAGGGATTCAACAACATTGCCGACTGGCGCCGCAACAATATCAACGAGTTTATCAAGGAGTGCTACATAGCCATCAAGAACGAGAAACCCTGGGTTAAGTTCGGCGTGGGTCCTGCAGGTGTGTGGCGCAACAAGAGGGAAGACCCCGACGGAAGTCCCACAAACAGCCTTTCGGGCTACGACTACCTCTATGCCGACGCCCTCGCATGGCTCAAAAACGGCTGGGTGGACTACTGCGCACCGCAGATATATTGGAACATTGGTCACGTTTACAACGATTTTGAAACCGTAGTTAAATGGTGGAACAACCACGCCTACGGACGCAATATCTACATAGGTCTTGGCGCATATAATCAGGAGAATCCCGCCAATGGATGGGGCGACCCGCAAGAAATTCCAAATCAGATACGCATTACCCGAAAATATCCTAATGTTCAGGGAGTAATAGTTTATCGATCCACCACTGTTGCCAAAAATCCGCTCAATATGGTGTCGAACGTAAAACAGAGTTGTTTCAACAAGAACGTGATGATGCCGCAGATGCCGTGGCTGAGCATTTTCCCCGAGAGCCCAAAGGTTTCGATGGTTAAGATGCGCAACCAGTACCACGTTTATTGGCAGAAAGACAACGGCAAGACACTTCCACCTGCCGACACTGCGGTGTTTTATTCGGTATACAGGGTCAAGGGCAACAATCCCAACTTTGTGCCGTCGAAGAGCAACTTCTTGAAGTATATTTCGCAAAACGACCTTTCGCTGTTTAAGAGCAAATTCTCGTTCAAGAAAAAAGTTTATACGTATAAGATAACGGCGTTTAACCGCTACCACGTGGAGAGTCAGCCAAGCCGCGCCATCATAGTTAAATATGGCAAGAAAGACAGAGTAGAATAAACACACAGAGTATGGATCAACAACAGTTCGTATTAAAAAAAGGTAGGGGCACGCAGCCCGGAGCGTCGTCGTGGACGGTGTGTTTCGACACTGTAAACAACCGCTACACCGCTGAGAGTTATTTCACCAACGGCTGCATAGGCGGCTACTACCTCTACGAAATCACCAAAGACATCTACGACAGGTCTGACCCGCAGTCAGGCGACCAGACAGAGCAACTTATCCATACGGGACGTCTGCTCTACGAAGACCACAGCGACATCAACGCGGTAAATTACCACATAATACACGACAATAATTACGAAACCATCTGCCAGTGGGCGCACATCATTACAAGCGATACAGATGTGCCAACATGGGTGGATTAAATAATTTTAACCATGGAAAAAAGCATTATCAAAGTTATCGAACGCGCATTGCGCAAGTACTGGGACATGCCCTCACTGACCAATTTCGGCGGAGCCACATTCACCTATAAGGATGTTGCCCGTAAGATAGTAAAAATCCATATTGTTTTTGAGAAAACCGGAATCCAAAAGGGCGACAAGGTGGCTTTCTGTGGCAAGAACTCGGCATCATGGGGCGTGGCATTTCTCGCCGCACTTACCTACGGTGCTGTGGCTGTGCCTATTCTACACGAGTTCAAGCCCGACAATGTTCACAATATAGTAAACCACAGCGAGGCAAAAATCCTTTTCTGCGGCGACGAAGTGTGGTCGGGGCTCGACGAAGCCTCTATGCCTGCGCTCATCGGCGTGGTACGTATCGAGGATTACAGCCTGAGGGTTTCGCGCAGTGAGCAGCTCACCGAAACACGTCAAAACCTCAACCGCATATTTGGCGAGCGTTTCCCCGAACGCTTTACAGCCGACAACATCTCGTTTTTTGAGGACAACCCCGAGGAAGTGGGCATAATCAACTATACCTCAGGCACTACCAGCGCATCAAAAGGCGTGATGCTTCCTTACCGCAGCATAATGTCCAACATCCAGTTCACCATCGACAACCTTGGCACCAAGCCTGGCGAAACCATGATTGCAATGCTGCCTATGGCTCACATGTACGGTTTGGCATTCGAGTTTATACACCACTTTATTTCTGGCGTGCACATCTTCTTCCTTACCAAAGTGCCTTCGCCAAAGATACTTATCGACGCTATGCAGCAGATAAAGCCCTCGCTCATTATCACTGTGCCGTTGGTAGTGGAAAAAATTATCAAGAAGAAAATCTTCCCCGAAATAGAGCGTCCTACCGTAAACTTCATGCTCAAAGTGCCCGTTATCAGCGAAAAAATCTATAAAAAAATACACGATTCGCTACGTGCCGCACTCGGTGGCAACTTCCGTCAGTTGATTGTAGGCGGTGCGCCCATCAACTGCGAAATTGAGCGTTTCTTGAAGAAAATCAAGTTTGAGTACACTGTGGGCTACGGCATGACCGAGTACGGACCTCTGTTGGCATACTCGCCGTGGGATAAATTTGCCGAAACATCTTGCGGACGCACCATCGACCGTATGGAAATCAAGATAGATTCTTCCGACCCGCAAAACGTTGTAGGCGAAATACTTGCACGTGGTGAAAATATGATGGTGGGCTATTACAAAAATCCCGAAGCCACTGCACAGTTTATCGACAAAGACGGATGGGGACACACCGGCGACCTTGGTCTTATGGACAAAGACGGCAACATATTTATCAAAGGCAGAATCAAAAATATGATTCTTGGTCCCAGTGGTCAGAATATCTATCCCGAGGAGATTGAAGACAAGGTAAACAACCTATTCTTTGTTAACGAATCGATTGTGGTAGAGAAAGAGGGCAAACTTGTGGCCTTGGTATATCCCGACTTTGATTCGCTTCGCAGTCAGAATATTCCAGAGGCTGAAATTGCGCCGACCATTGAAAAATATGTGCTGCAACTCAACAAGGAACTGCCGCTCTACAGCCAGATTAAGAGTGTAAAAATTTATAACGAAGAATTTGAAAAGACCCCGAAACGCAGCATAAAACGTTTCCTCTATCAGTAAGATGAAAAAACTGTTGATAATCTTGGCGTTGGTGCTTCCGATGTGGGCTTCGGCTCAGAATCAGGAAGACGTGTCGCTTGCTTACTCTTATTACAATAGTCGCGAGTACGAAAAGGCAGTTTATCTATTTGAAAACCTTTTTAATCAGACACATGCCAAGAATTATTTTAACTATTATATCAAGTGCCTCGAATCGCTCGGCGAATTAGACAAGGCGGAGAAGGCTGTAAAAAAGCAGATGTCCGCCAATAAGAACGACCTTTCGTACAAGATAACCCTCGGCTCGGTATACAAGAGTCAGGGAAAATTAGACAAGGCCGCCGAGCAGTTCGATGGCGTTTTAACTGCTTTGCCTCGCGACCGAAATTCGATTATTGCGCTGTGCAACAGTTTTTTGCAAGCCGACGAACCCGATTACGCCGAAAAAACATTGCAACAAGGTGCCGAAGTGGCTCATACCGATTTCAGCATGGAGCTGTTTTCGGTGTATGCCTCGTCGCGCAATTATAAAAAAATGTCGGAAACCTCGCTCGATGTGGTTTCTGCCGACGAGTCGCGCCTTGCCACTGTTGAAAATATGCTGCAATACTATCTCAACAACGATACCAACGACGAACTCTATAGCGTTCTTCGGTCGTCGCTAATGCAGAGCATTCAAAAATCGCCATCCACCGCCCTCAGCGAAATGCTCATCTGGGTCTACGTGCAGAAAAAGAACTTCAAAATGGCTGTAAACCAAGCCAAAGCGTTAGACCGCAGAACCAACCGTCAGGGCAGAAACCTTGTGTCGTTAGGAGAACAGGCGCTTGACGCTGGCGACTATGCCACCGCTGCCGATGCGTACAAATATGTGTTAGAACTCGGCGAAAAGTCGCCATACCATTATAGCGCAAGACTCGGTGTGCTTTACACTATGTACCGTCAGGTGGTTGACGGCTCAATCACCGATACCGAACAGTTGGAGTATCTTGAAAACGAGTACCGCTCGGTGTTTGCCAAGCAGGGACTCAACTCCATGACAGCACAGCATATAATAAACTTTGCCCGTTTGGAAGCCTATTATCTCAACCACAGCGACACCGCAAAGGCTATAATCAATCAAGCGTTGCAACAGCCTCTGAGTTTCAATGCAAAAGCCGACCTCAACCTGCAACTTGCCGACATATATCTCTACACCGGCGACGAGTGGGAGGCGCTTATGATTTACGCCAAGGTGGAGAACGACAACAAGCAGAACGAAAAAGGCGACGAGGCAAAACTCCGCAAAGCCAAAGTAGCCTATTACACAGGCAGTTTCAAATGGGCTCTCTCGCAATTAGACGTGCTCAAAGCCGCCACATCGAAACTTGTGGCAAACGACGCCATGGAACTCGCTATCCTTATCAACGACAATCTTGCGGTAACCGACGACTATATTCCTGCCGACACAACCGCCGAAAATCCCGACCATGAGTTGCAGATTTTTGCCCGTGGCGACATGTACATGTTTCAATGCCGAATGACCGATGCCTTTGCTTGTTTCGACACTATTGTAACTCAGTATAAGAGTTCGCCCCTTGTGGATGAGGCTCTATACCGTCAGGCGCAAATCTACGAACGTCAGAAAGATTATTCAGAAGCCGCGTCGCTCTATCAGAAAGTGGCCGACGACTATGCCTACGACAATCTCGCCGACAAAGCCGCCTTCCGCCTTGCCGAAATATCATCCACCTATCTCGCCGACCCCGAAACCGCCAAGACCTACTACCTCAAAATCCTCACCGACTACCCCGGCAGCATCTATGCCGTGCAGGCAAGAGAAAAGTTTAGAAAAATTGATGGGAGATAATGTTTGCTGATTTGTAGATTATGATTCTTTGTCATATATTTGTTGACTAAAGAGATGAAAACGCAAGGTACATTTTTTATTTACAATTCATTTAGACGTTATGTCATGTATAATGCGTTACTAAATTAATAACTACAATAACTAAAGCAGTCTTCCAGAAAATGAAAATATATTTATATATTCTATGTTTTATCCTAGGGTTGAGCAATAGTTGTATAAAGTCGGATTCGATTAACCAACAAACTCGGGATACTGTGATTTATTATGATACCTTTGGCAGTTATTCAACTTCTTCAACAACTGACGCATATGTAGAAGGCGTTGCTTTGTGGTTTAACCCACCCATTAGTAAAAGACTTGATTCTGATAAGTGTTTTGTTGTATATCCTTATAGTGCCGAGTTGCAACTATTTGATAATCTGTCTGATACTGTGTTGACTGCGGAATTGTATTCTCCTCATTCATGTTATGGTTTTATGAAATACTATATTAATACATATTGTAATCATTACCCTCTTGACAATGAGGATTTTAGAAAAATTATTAAACTTGTCACTTATGCATATTTCTTTGTGGAAGAATATGAGTCGTATAAATATGATAAGATGCATCATATTGTTACAACCAATTATGTGAACGACACTTTAAATTGCAGATACGAATTGTCATTTTGTGATACTATTTCTGATGTTTCTACCGAAATGGAACTTAAATATCACAACAATGGATATTCATTAAAATTCAGCAATTTCCCGATAGATCAAACAATTGAATTCTTCCGACATAATCATTCGATCTTATGAAAAATTATTTCTTTTTTATAGTTGTGTGCGTATTATTAATGTGTTCTTGTTTAAAACACAAAGAGTTAGCACCACAAAAAATACTACTATTTGGAGATTCTATTAGTATTATTGGCGTTCCTGATTCTGTTATTCTTTCAAAATTTAATAATTCAGATGAAGATTATACTTACATATTCAACAATATGGTATCAATGTCTTTGATTTTGGAGCCTCCTGCCATCTATCATTGTTTTATCTTAGAGCATGTTGGCTCCGACAAGCAACTATATTACTTAAAAATCGATGACGCAATGAAATATAATTGGATACCACCTTATGATTCAATCAACTATGATTTAGGTCTTGATTTTATAAAAACTGAAATGGCAGGGTGTACAATACAAAGTAAATATGACGGACGGTCTATGCATATCAAACCTGACACAGCGATGAAATGGTCGTCGAAATATGAGCAAATACCATCATTGCGTATGAACTCGGAGAAATATAATGAAATTGTTTCTCAGTGTAATGATGCCATTGAATTATCAGATTATTATAATCACTCATTGTTTTTTCAAAACAAAGAATTCGTAAGTGAAGAAGATAAAACGTGTTTGTTAGATTTGTTAATCAGAACTACACAAATACAATTCGTTGATTATTTTTTTGATTTTGAAGTGGTCAAAAACGGCATTGACATATATCCCATTTATTTAGGTTGGAAAGTAGGTTCTTTGGTATATTCTACGTATAAAGTGCCTTCTTTCTGCACTTTTGATACATCATTGAAAAAGTGTTGTGAACACCTAAATTTTTACGAACAAACATATATTAGTGACCATTCGAGCAAAGACACAAGAAGAACGATTTCTAGATATTTGCTAGATATGAATTCTTCCAACTTGAATTATATAGTAAATAATTTAAAAGAAATCGAAAATCTCTACAATAAATCATCAATGATGTTTTTTTCTCATCGACCACACGAAGATTTTCGCATTTTTTTCTTCAACATCACATACGATGACAACAACAAGATTACGATCGAAAAAAACTATTATAACAAAGAATATATTACAACTACAAGAATAAGAGGGTATTTATGAAATATTATAAAACTATATACTCCTTATCTCTGTCGCATATCTAAAATATTGCGAAAGCAGGCACTAGTACAAATAGCATATCAGATACTACAACAAATACACCTTAAAAGAAACTCCCCCATACAATAGCACCCCCAACCCTAAAACTCCCCAACTCGCACATAACAATATAAACCAATATTTCCACCCCCTTTATTGGATATCAACAAACACTTGACAAACAACATATTGTACCAAGCAGCCCAGACCCCTTCAAAAAGTGGGTGTCCCTCTGTATTGCCACTATGCTAAGCATAGTTTCCGTGCCATTTAGTGTGTTCCGTGGTTAAAGAAATCTTCGTTACCATCGTTTAATTCGGTGTTAAAGAAGGCAAAAAATAAATTTTGCGGTCTGAAATAAAACCGATACCTTTGCACTTGAACACAAAAAACATAACGTCCTATGCCTAAGTACTTAGACCCGAAAGCCGATTTGACCTTTAAAAAAGTGTTTGGTGAATTTCCAGAACTCACCATAAGTTTCCTCAATGCTCTTTTGCCGCTCAAAGACGACGAGCAGATAATATCGGTGTCGTATCTTACTCCCGAAATGATGCCCGACAATCCGTTGCGCAAGTACAGCATAGTGGATGTCCGCTGCACCGATGCCAAAGGCCGCGTGTTTCTGGTGGAGATGCAGACTGTCTGGTCGGAAGAGTTCAAGCAGCGCGTTCTCTTCAACGCCTCCAAAGCATACGTAGGACAGTTGAAAAAAGGCAAAAAATACGAACTTCTCCAACCTGTATATTCTCTAAACCTTGTAAACGAAGCGTTTGAAAAGGACATCGACGACGCCTACCACTACTACCGCCTTGTTCACGAAAAGCACTCCGACCGCATAATCGACGGGCTTCATCTTGTGTTTGTGGAACTGCCGAAATTCAAGCCTCAGAACTTTTCTGACAAAAAGATGCTTGTCCTTTGGCTCCGTTTCCTCACCGAAATCGACGAGCAAGTGCAAGAAGCAGCCCCCGAACTCCTTGCCGACAAGAACATCAACCAAGCCCTCGAACTTGTAGAAATCTCAGCCTTCGACGAAGTGCAATTAGAAGCCTACGAACGTTTTTGGGACGGTGTCCGCGTAGAAAAAGCTCTGCGCGATGGTAGCGAAAAAAAGATCCTTCAAGCAGAAGAAAAAGGACGTAAGGATGGCGTCAAAGAAACCGCCCGCCGTATGAAAGCCGACGGCTTGCCAATTGATGTAATTACCAAATACACCCAATTGTCACCCGACGAAATCGCAAAGTTGTAGACAGATAACAAATTCACTTGAATTTATTTTAATTCGCTTATATTTTTGTTTAAAAGAAAAAAGAACAGCCCCTCGGGGCGGTTCAAAACAAATATTTGTTGTACCGACGGCAAGGGCGATAGCCATGTAATAAGCAAAAACGGACAACCAATGTGCATACAGGAATACCGGGCCACGGGCGGCAACGGAGCCCTCCTCAAAGGTTGCTGAAGCAATTGTAATCGGAGAGGTTTGCATAAATATGGAAGATAGAGGAGATTATTGGATTTCCAAAAAGGCACTTAATAATCATAAAAATAAGAATAATAAACTCAATAACATATGGATCCATTAGTATACCTATTAATAATAATGGTTTTGGCTTGGTTTATTATGGTATACCTTGCCATTAAACGTCGTTTGTCAAATAGATTGAAATGCTTTTTAGTAGTACTCACAATATGGATTGGTATGACGTCCTATTGGTTGCTCGGATACTATTTATACGAACCACCAAAATATCCAAACTCCTATATTATTGAACAATATTGCCAACAATATCAACATCGAAAGACTGTTTTTAATAGTCTTGCTGCGTGTCTTGACGAAGATAATGTCCAAGATGAGATATTTTTTCATCATAGAGTCAACAATGTAAAGAAATATGATATGTTCTATGATAGCGACATTGATTATAGTTGTTTAAGAGAGAAACCCTGTTTTAGAAAAAATGCTGATATTATTTCAAGTTATTTTGATGATTTCGGCTGTTATAAGGATTTGGTTTGGTTTGCCCGTGGAGACAGAAATCTTAACAATAAAAAATGTTCATTAGAAAAATGCCATAACCCAAAAGAATACTATCCAAATTGCACAGTATACACAGGTTTTTATCCAAATGATACCGACACCAATTGTATGTATCATATTGAAGGCGATTGGTATGTTAGATTACCTTAGTTGATTGCCTATAAAATAGCATACAATAACACCCCCTTCAAACTACCCAACTCGCACATAACAATATAAACCAATATTTTCCACCCCTTTATTGGATATCAACAAACGCTTGACCGACTACCCCGGCAGCATCTATGCCGTGCAGGCAAGAGAAAAGTTTAGAAAAATTGATGGGAGATAACTCTTCAAATTCCAAATATTTTTATACCTTTGCCCCCTGAAAAAATTTTTGAAAACTCATACCATATACTATGGCAAAACAGAATATTAGCAGATGTTCGTTCTGCGGAAGGCCGAAGGCTGAGACCGAACTGCTCGTGGAAGGGCAGGAGGCGTTTATTTGCAACTACTGCGTGGAGCAGGCGTACCAGATTGTAAGCACCGAACTGCAAGACTCGCCTGTGTCGAAATCGCATTCCGGCTCGCCTAACTTCAACTACAAGCCTGCCGAAATCAAGGCGTTTCTCGACCAGTATGTTATCGGTCAGGAGATGGCTAAGAAAACCCTTTCGGTGGCTGTGTACAACCATTACAAACGTCTGAACCAGAAGGTGAAGACCG
>JAGCYI010000272.1 GCA_017960885.1 Bacteroidales bacterium | reverse complement strand
GTGATATTTGTGCCTTTTGCAATATCTTCTGAGCCGATAACGGCAAGAATCACAGCCTTGCCACGGTTGTCGAAATAGATTTTGTCGCCGGCTTTCACCTTGTCGCCAAAATGGAACTCTTTGAAACCCTTTTTCTTAGCGGCTTCAATAGCGAAAATATTAATTTCGCGTTCGGTTTTGGCCTTCGACATAAAGTCTTTGTAGCCTTCGCAAAACTTAAACGCCTTTTCAATCTCCTTGTCGTCGAGCAAGAGCGAGGCGTTTTTTCTATCCATCGTAAGTTTTTTAAGTTCGTCTTTTGTCATAATTGTAAATATTTATAACATTTAATTATGTTTGCAAAGATAATGGATATTCAGGAAAAAAGCAAAAAAAGACCGCCGTAAATATGCGGCGGTCCTTTTTTTATTTTGAAATTGAGGGGAGATTACAAGGGACGAACGAGGCGGACAGATTGTCCGCTAATACGAGAGGTAAAGTTGAAGTTGGCGATCTCGAAGCTGTTCGAGTAGATATGAACAGAGAAAGCATATTCGGGTACATTATGCAATTCGGCACCTGTACTCGACCAACAATGACCCAATTCGCCGAAGTTGAACATCTTAGTTCCGTACATACGGTGGCCCGCAGCGGGAAGGAACACCGCTCCTGCGGATTCCATCTTCTGCCATTCCAAAGAGGAATAATTATTTACGGTCTTGTAATATTCCTCACTGAATCCACTTGCCACACCACTATTGAACGATAGACCAGCGGGCAACTTCCAGTCGTCAGGAAGCAAAATCACCCCTCGAACACCAGCAACCTCTGCCACGCCATATTTTTCTGTCGCATTTTCACGACCTGTAATAAGATATACCCATTCATCAAAGGTGGGAGTCTCCCATACATCTCCACCATCTATCTTTGTTCCCCAGTCTGTGAAAGTTGCATAATCACGGTAATTATCACTTGCAAGAGTAGGATTGTTGCCAGTACCCCAACCAAAGAGGTCGATATAACCGTCATAATCGTCGGAGATGTTTTCATTGTCATTACCTATGCATTCGTACTGCAATGGCGCAAAACGCCATAACTTGTTTTTGCAATGATACTGCAAATTGCCAGAGGAGAAATAGACTTTCTTGGTTGCAGAAACGGAAAACGCCTTTTCCTCATAAACGTTGTCAGGAATCCACCAATGCGCTTTGAGAGTGATGTCGGAGGTAACGGCAGTAGAGAAATCATACTCCTTATCTTCGAGATACCAGCCTTTAAAATAAATGTTTGCTTTTGTGGGAGGGTCAGGTTTGGAGACAGTACTGCCATACTCCACAGTTTGTGCCACAACCTTACTACCGCCATCGGAATCGAATGTTACCTTGCAAAAGGCGGGTATCACTGTCACTTCACATTTAGCGGTTTGGTCACCTGCCTTGCCAATAATTGTAGCCACACCTGCTTTTACACCAGACACCATGCCATAACTTACCTTTGCTATTGTGGAATCACTCGTTGTCCACGACACTAACTGGTTAGTGGCATTGTAGGGAGTTATGGTGGTTTTAAGGGGTATCGTTTCACCTGTCTTAATCGTCATAGATGTTTTGTCGAGGGTCAGACCAGAAACGGCGATTGTTTCATCATCATCTTTGCACGAGTACACGGCAAGCAACGTGAGAGCAATCAATGAATACAAGAGAAGTTTTTTCATATTTTGATAGTATTTAAATTAATGAAAATCCCCTGCGGAAGTCTCTGAATTAGAGAGCATCCTCCACAGGGGATGAATATCTGTCGGTAGATTTATAGTACAAGTAAAGAAAAGGAGACTTCCCCCCCCATACTTGATAAATGTAAAATATTATATAAATATTGGTTTGCCATAGTGATGCATTTTACTCTTCCACCTTCCACTCAGTAATATTCTTCTCCTTGCTCGAAAAGTTTACACCTATTTTAAAGATTTTGCGGCTGTCTTTTTTGAAACGTCCGGCGTAGTCTTTCTCGTTGATTTGGTCGAGGGCTATTTGAGGGTCTTGATCCATCTTGAACTCAAAGAGATAGATATAGTTGTCGGATGTGGCAACGGCGTCGGCTCTGCCTTTGGAGAAATGCGCCTCCGAAAGCACAAACTGCCCGCAGATGGTGAACACAAGGAAAATCACGTTTTGAAAATCTCGCTCCAAATACTTCTCGTTGTTGTTGTTGGCATACGGCAGAGTTGAATACAAGGCTTGAAAACGCTCCATAAGGCTGTCGATGTCGCCCTTGCGAAAATCACGAAGAAAATCGGCATAGATGAACCCTGTAAGACTATCGGGCGCACGGTAAAATTCATTAATCAGTCCTTGGAGGAAACTGAGTTTTATCTCGTTGTTTGGAAAACCGAGAATATAAGTGCGTGTTTTGCGGTCGTAACTCTTGATGGTGAGATATCCAGTGTAATAGAGCAACGGCACGAGATCCATATTGTGTTCGTCGTTCTTAAACGTTTTGAGGTCGTCTTTGGGATACTCCACGTCGTTTTCAAAACGCTTGAAATCATAATACGCACTGTGAATGCGCTTCATAAGCATCTCTGGATTGCCTGTGTCGTACCAATAATTTTGAAAATCGAGACCGTCAAAAGCCCTCAGCAGGCTTACGGGATTGAATACTTTCTCACCGCTTTCGTGGAAAAGATAACCATCGTACCAATGTTTGAGTTCGGCGACACATTCGTCGAAGGTCAAGTCTTGATGTTTGGCAAGTTTTTCGATTTCGGGAGTAAAATTGGCTATCAACTCCTCGTGTGTGATACCGCAGATGGGTGAAAACTTTTCATTGTCGGTGATGTCGTTTGGTTGATTCAAACCGCTGAAAATCGATGTCTTGGCAAACTTGGTGACGCCCGTTATAAATGCAAAACGGATGTATTTGTCGGCAGATTTCAACACGGAGAAAAATCCTCGGTAAATCTTTTTTGATTCTGGAAGATTCTCACTCGTAATCAGCGGATTGTCGTATTCATCAACAATAATTACGGTGTTCAAGCCGGTCTTTTCATAGATAGTCTGCATATCGTAACGAAAACGATACGACATTTTTTTGCCTTCCGATTTATCTTCGTCTTTTTCAAACTCCTCTTTGATAAAACTCTCGTCAAATTGGATTCCGTTTTCAATTTCAAATTCCCTTAACACAATCCTAATCTTGAAGAGCAAAGTACTCGGCGAAGAATAGTCGCCATCCACAAAATCAAAATACGCCATCGGATATTTGATCCAATCTTTTTCGTATTTGCTGATTTTCAGTCCGTTAAAACATTCCTTACGTCCCTCAAAATACGCACGCAACGTATTGGCAAACAGACTCTTACCAAATCTCCTCGGGCGAGCGAGAAAATAGGATTTCGTGCCTGAATTAGCAAGAAAATAGATATAATCAGTCTTATCGACATACAGACAACCGACCTTTCTCAGGTTTTCAAAACTCTGTACGCCAATAGGCAGTTTACGAGACAAGTCATCAAGCGAAATAGCCATAATCAGTTGCGTTTTTTAATTTTGTTTTCTTTGACTGCAAAGATAATAGATGGAGCGGTTATTTGCAAATATACAATAAAAAAATGATTGCTGAAAATTATAGGGATTATTTTCGGAAGATGGTGAAAGATTATTTCTTTTTTCCATAAATCATCGCCCCAATTATCGCCGTAAGTGGTGCAGCGAGAACCAAACCAAGGCTGCCGACCATAGTGTGGAGGATTTCGGCGGAGATGAAATTTGAATTGAAAATCGACACAAAGGGCACGCCTTTCGCCATAAATGCCATAAATGCAAACATAAATCCGCCCGAATAGGCAAAGAGCAAAGTGGTTGTGGCAGAACCGATTACAGGACGAGCAATTTTAAATCCCGAAATCATAAGTTCGCGGCGTGGAAGATCGGGACGGCGAGAATGAATTTCATCGATAGAGGCGGCAATGTCGGTGGCAACGTCCATCAACGCTCCCGCCGCCGAAATAAACACCGCCGAGAGAAAAATCTCCGACAAATTGAGGTTAAACCCGCTGTAAATCAATGCCTCGCTGTAATCTTGCACCGTGCCGGGAATCTTAAACCAATGTCCCGAAACAAACGAAACCACAGCTGTAAACGCTATGCCCGATGTTGCTCCTAAAACAGCCGTAACTCCTTTACGGTCGATACCTACCACAAGAAAAATTATCACCGCCGACGACAAAAACGCCATCAGCAATGCCGCCGGTATTGGACTCACACCGTTGAGATACATCGGCAAAAGTATTTTCCAAAAGGCTAACGCTGTGAATATAAACGAAATAATTGCCTTGATGCCAGTAATGCCGGCAAACGCCAAAAGCGCCACCACAAACACAGCCACAAGAAAAATCTCAATACCACTGCGGTAATACTCCGAGGCACGAATACCGATAACTTTTTCGCCAGTGGGGTCGGTGTTGATGACGGCAAGCACGCGGTCCCCGGGTTTAAAAATCTTGTCGATATTTTTTTGACCGTTGAGGATATTGTCGGCGTCAAATTCTTGACCATCGAATTTGCCTGACAGCACTTTGATACGCAGTTTTTGGTTACCGAGCGTTACCACAGAAATGGTGGTGAGGGCGGCATCGTCGGTGCTGAGCACCTCGGCTTTTTCGTAAAGCGTGTTGTCTACAAGCGACGGATTGTCGAATCCCGTAGGCAAAAACGCCAAAACCAATGTTATCGCACTAATTACAGCGATAAACACAAGGTTTCGGCGTTTGTTTGTTGTCGTCAACATATTATTATTTTATCAACGAATTAAACTAATAAAACAAATAATAAATTAACTAAGAAATTAAAATTTAACAAGTTAAATTATAATTTTACGAATTAAACCAATAATCCGATGATAAAATATTATTTTAAATCAGCCAACTGCATTATTTTTTTAGGAATATCGGTGTTGTCGTAGTAGCCGTTGAAATTGTCGGAACCGGCACCGATGGCAAACACGGGAACAGGCAACGCAGTGTGCGCAAAACTTGCCCAATCCACACCCGATTTGTTGTCAAGAATATGCGTAACTGTAACAGTGATAGGCTCGTACGAACCATAATAAAGTTTGTATTCCTCTTTTGGAATCATTATTTTGTTGTTCTTAACAAAATCTTTGTGAACGTTGTAGGCTTTTTTAAGGCGATCAATCTCATAATCAGAGAGTTTCAAACCTTTTTCTTCGTTACCGAGAGCAAAATACTCGTCGATTTTTTTCAAGATAAAATCAAACGAAGCCTTGTTTTTCATATAAGCCATTACCGAATCGGAAAACGAATAAGCCGTAATTTGCTGATTTTTCATATAGTTAAAAGCCGATTCGTAGCCTGTGCCTGCAAAACCGAGGGTCAAGCCGCCACATTCGTGGTCGCCGGTGAGCACAATCAAGGTTTCGTCGGGATGCTTAGCGTAAAAATCGAGGGCAACGCCGAGAGCACGGTCGAGACCGATAGTTTCGTAAACATTACTTACAGCATCGTTGGCGTGATCGGTCCAGTCGATTTTGCCACCTTCGGTCATTATAAAAAAGCCTTTATCGTCGTTATAAAGCAATTCCACAGCCTTAGAAAGGAACTCAGAAAGCACAATTTGGTCGTTTTC
>JAGCYI010000271.1 GCA_017960885.1 Bacteroidales bacterium | reverse complement strand
CTTACGCAATATTCTCGGTACGCAGAGCCGCTGTCGCCGTCGATGTCGCAATCCACGTACTTTTTTACGGCGTTGAGGCTTATAAAAACCCTTTCCACGTACCTTGCAAGCCAATACAGTCGGTTGGCTTTATTGAATGATATTGGTGTATTCATTTATTTTGATTAATCACTTGTAAAACAATCAGTTGTCCATTACCCACGTGTCCTTGAATCCGCCACCTTGCGACGAATTGACGATGAATGAATCGGGATTTCGCGAAAATCTTGTCAATCCGCATTTCCAAACCGTGGTTTGCTCGCCTGTGATTACGTATGCCCTGAGGTCGGCTTTGCGCTCCACAATGCGGTCGCCTTCAAAAATCGGAAGATCCTTGAAATCAATCACTTCTTGCGCAATCCACCGCCTTGGCTGCGAGATTACGAGGTTTTTGATTTCGTTGAACTTCTCGTCGGAGAGTTTGGCGCAGAATATCACGCCGTAGCCGCCCGCCTCTGCCACGTCTTTGATTACAAGGTGACGCAGATTTTCAAGAACGAATTTTCTATCTTCCTCATAGAATGGCAGATACGTAGGCGCATTTTTGAGGATTGGTTCTTCGTTGAGGTAATAACGAATCATCTTGGGCACAAAATAATATATGCCCTTGTCGTCTGCCACGCCATTGCCGGGAGCGTTGACAATAGCCACATTGCCCGCCTTGTAAGCCTGCATAATGTTTGGCACGCCAATCAACGACTCTGCGCAGAATACCATCGGGTCGAGATATTCGTCAGAAATTCGGCGATAGACCGCTCCAACACGCTGTTTGCCGCCGCCCACGGTCTTGTAGTAGAGTTTTTCGTCCTCCACAAGCAAATCCTGACCCGTTGCCAACACCGCGCCCGTTTTTTCAGCAAAATATGAGTGTTCAAAATACGCCGAATTGTAGCGTCCGGGCGTGAGAATTACGTTGATGCCGTCTTTCTTGACGTAATCCATCATATTTTTGAGTAGAGTTGCGTAGTTGCGGTTGTCGCAAATGGCATTGTTCTCGAATGTTTCGGGCGAAATGTTCCTCGTTATCTCCCTTGCAATCAGCGGATAAGACGCGCCCGACGGGATTCGGAGGTTGTCTTCCAAAATGTACCATTCGTCGTCTTTGCCGTGTACGAGGTCGATGCCCGAAATGTGCGACCAAATGCCTTGCGACGGCATTATTCCTTCGCAAAATGGCAGGTATCCCGACGATGAATATACAAAATCTTCGGGTACTACATTGTCTTTGACAATCTGTTTGTTGCCATATATATCTTTAAGGAAAAGATTAAGCGCATTCACCCTCTGCACAAGTCCGCGTTCAAGACGTTGCCATTCGCGCCCCGAAATCTTGCGAGCGATTGCGTCGAACGGGAAAATCTGTTCCTTGAACTCGCCGTTTTTGTAGATTCCGAACCTCACGCCGTAGCGGAACATCCAACTGTTGACGCTGTCCCTCTGTGTTATCAAACTGTCCATAATCGTAATTCTTTAAGTTTCTTGACACAAAGTAAGACAGTTTTTTCAGGGCGTACAAGCGTTTTACGGTGCTTTAAGTGAATAACTTAGTGTAAAGACGTGAAAAACGTAAAAAAATAATTTGCATCCTTGATTTTATTAATGTATTTTTGTGCAATCGTTACTAAATACGCGACTTATGGCGAAAGAATTTAACACATCGGTTACTTGCGACCCGAAGCGGCACTATATGGTGGACACCACGGCAAAGATGAAGGTTTTTGAAGGTCTTATTGATAAGAGAAAATACTTCACTATTACCCGTGCGCGTCAGTTTGGTAAATCCACATCATTGAATTGGATTTTATGGAATATGTCTGACAGATATTTGGTGATACCGGCAAGTTTCGAGAAATATTCGGCAGATGATTGGTCTAATGATGTGAATTTTTGTAAGTATTTCTGTACCAAGATTATAAAAGCCTGCAAAAATATAAATGACAACTATAGTGCTGCCTTTTGGGAAGATGTCAAAATGATAAATGACATCGATTCCGAAATCTTGTCCGAAAAAATAACCGACTTCTGCAAGGAGTGCGGCAAGAAGGTTGTTTTGATGATTGACGAGGTTGACAAGGCGAGCAACAATGATGTGTTTGTAAGGTTTTTGGGGATGTTGCGCAATATGTACCTTGAACGCGAACAAAACGGAGACGACACTTATACATTTTGGTCGGTGATTTTGGCGGGTGTTTACGATGTAAAGAATTTGAAACTCAAAATTCGTCCCGATGAAGAGCATCAGTATAATTCACCGTGGAATGTTGCCGCCGAATATGACCTTGATATGACTTTTAACCCTCAGGAAATCAGCACGATGCTTAACGATTACGAGAGTGATTATCATATCGGATTTGATATCAAAGAAATATCAGAGGAGATATACAAGTACACTTCCGGCTATCCTGTGCTTGTGAGCCGCGTCTGCAAGGAGATTGACGAGAAATTGGACAAGGTTTGGACTAATGACAGCGTCCTCAAAGCCGTAAAAAACATCACAGTTGATGATGATTTTACGCTTTTGGATGATATTTCAAAGAATCTTCAAAGACACAGCGAATTGTACGATTTTTTGTACGATATTACGATAAACGGCGCGAATTATTTATTTTCGTCGGTTGACCCTATTGTCAAAATGGCGGCAATGTTCTCGTACATCAAGAAAGACAAAAATAAGAACATCGACATCCATAATTTGATTTTTGAGGATGTTGTTCACACCTATTTCATCAACGAATTTACCCGTAAACACAAGAAAGTAAATCAGTTATTTGTCGATTACATTCAGAACGGCGACCTGAATATGGAGATGGTCATTGGTCGTTTCAAGGAGATAATGTCGGAGCGTTACCGCGACCGCGACCAAAAGTTCCTCGAATATCACGGACGTTTGCTGTTCTTGTGTTTCATCAAGCCCATTATCAATGGCACGGGTTTCTGTTATTTCGAGCCGCAGACCAAGAACGGCGGTCGTATGGATTTGATTGTTAATTACAACCGCAAAGAATACATCATTGAACTCAAAATTTGGCGCGGTTCCAAATACGAGACCGCCGGCAAGGTACAACTCGCCAATTATTTGAAACAGCGCGGACTTGACATCGGCTATCTCATTACATTCTCGTTCCTCAAAAACAAGGTTGTCAAGGAAGATCCTGAATGGATTGAGTACGAAGGAAAAAGGATTTTGGAGGCGGTGATATAAAAAACATCTGAAACAAAAATTTATAATTGTTTCTTTATTCAAAAAAAATTACTAAATTTGCAATTAGAAATAATTAATTGATTAATATCTATGTAATTATGAAAGGCGATTCAGAAAAAAT
>JAGCYI010000270.1 GCA_017960885.1 Bacteroidales bacterium | reverse complement strand
TAATGGATTCCACACTTCACGACAACGACCATCTTCATCCCAATGCCGACGGTCACCGCGCTCTTGGCAATTTTGTTGACATCAATCTTTTTAAAAAATAAACTCTATCACAATGAAATTCAATTGTTTACTAACCGCCATCAGTGCGGCGGCAATTTTTGCTGGTTGCAATCAGGCTCAACAACAGGAAGCCGTGCAACTTGGCACTCCAAACCCGATTATCTGGGCTGACGTGCCCGATATGTCGATGATGCGTGTGGGCGACACTTATTATATGAGTAGCACCACAATGCATATGAACCCAGGTGTGCCAATTATGAAATCAAAAGATCTTTCTAATTGGGAGATAGTAAGTTACGCTTACGATATTCTTGGCGAAAAAGATGAGACTATGCTCCTCAACGGCAAAAACACCTACGGCAAGGGTTCGTGGGCAAGTTGCATACGCTATGTGGGTGGAAAATACTTTGTTAGCACATTCGACCAAGTAACTGCCAAAACCTACTTTTTCACCACCGACAATATCGAGGGCGGCAAGTGGGAACGTCACGAATTTGAACCCTCGCTCCACGATCATACTGTGGTTTTTGAGGACGACGGCAAGGTGTATATGATTAACGGCAACGGCAAAATCTTTATCCGCGAAATCAAGCCCGATTTTTCTGGCGTGGTTCCCGAATCTGAAAAAGTCCTTATCGAAAATGCCGGATTGCCTGCTGGTGAGGATCTTATGCTTGGCGCAGAGGGTTCGCAGATGTTTAAAATCAACGGCAAATACTATCTTATCAATATCACTTGGCCTCGCGGAGGAATGCGCACAGTGGTTTGTCACCGTGCCGACAACCTTTTTGGTCCTTACGAGGGCAAGATGGTTTTTCAAGATAAAGGCGTGGCTCAGGGCGGCTTAATCGATACTCCCGAAGGCAAATGGTACGCTTATCTTTTTGGCGACCGTGGTGCTGTGGGACGTATTCCGTTTATCGTTCCTGTGGAATGGCAAGACGGTTGGCCTGTGTTTGGAGTAGATGGCAAAGTGCCTGACACACTTAACCTTCCCAAGAGTAAAGGCTTGATTCCCGGCATTGTAGACAGCGATGATTTCGATGGCGACAAACCCAAAATTGTTTGGCAGTGGAACCACAATCCTGTTAACTCGCTTTGGAGTATGACCGAGCGCAAAGGATTTCTCCGTCTTAAAACCGACCGCACCGATACTCTCTTTACCCAAAGTCGTAATATGCTCACACAGCGCACATTCGGACCTAAATGCAGCGGCTCTATTTGTTTGGATGCATCCAACCTCAACGATGGCGACATTGCAGGTCTCGGACTTCTTGCAGGTCAGTTTGGATTTGTGGCAGTTAAAAACGACGGCGGCAAAAAATCTATCGTAATGGTAGACAATATGCCCGAAGGCGAATCCACAGGATGGCCTCCCAAGCGTGGTGTTCAGCACGTTGTGGAATCATTGCCCGCCGATGCCGACGTAATCTATTTTAAAGCCGATTGCGATTTTACCCGCGAAGCCGACAACAGTTTGATTGGCAGCCACGGTATCGACAAAGCCGAATTTTACTATTCTACCGACGGCACCAACTGGAACCACATCGGACACACATTAAAGATGACATACAGCCTCGACCACTTTATGGGTCAGCGTTATGCACTTTTCTATTATTCTACCAAACAGGCTGGCGGATGTGCTGATGTCGACTGGTATAAGGTTTCGTATTAATGAGTTACCTATAAAAATAAAAAAGGCGGGGCAATATGCTCCGCCTTTTTTGTGAATGAATGTTTTATGCTATGAGTCCGCCCTTGATCGGTGCGTTTTCGATAGTTTCGTACAAGAGTTTCATAAAACGCTGTGTAGAAGCGATTTCGATTTTTTCGGTGGGAGTGTGCACGTTGAAAGTGTTTGGACCAATCGACACTGCGTCCAAATCGGGATATTTGTCGATGATGATGCCGCACTCCACACCTGCGTGTATTGCTGTTACGTCGGGTTTTGAGCCAAAAAGTTTTTGATAAATTCCAAGCATAAGGTCTACGATTTCGCTCTGTGGATTGGGCTGCCATCCCGGGTATCTACCCGAAAAACTGATTTCCGCTCCACAAAAATCGGTCATACACCTTATTATATTACACAAATAATCCATCTGCGACGATGACGAACTGCGCAACAGATTGTCCATCACAAATTTACCGCCGTCGGTGCTAACTATTGCAAGATTGTTTGACGATTCTACCAATCCGGGCATATCTGCGCTTAGGGCAAAAACGCCTGATATTAAGTTGTTTCCGAGAAACAGCACTTTTTTAGCACTTTCGTCGGCGATACACTCGGCGGGTGCGTCGGTTTTTGAGATTGAAACTTTGCCGTCGGGGTCTGATTTGCCGTATTCTGATTTTATAATATTGTTGTAATCCTCTGCAAAAGATTCAAAAGCCGATGATTGATTGTTGTTTACAAGAATTACAGCCTTGCTCGACCGAGGAATCGCATTGCGCATATTTCCGCCTTCTACTTTGGCAATTTTAATGTCAAATTTCTGCTTAGCCTCCCACAACATTCTGAAAAGCAGTTTGATAGCATTAGGACGGTTTTTGTGAATATCGCAACCTGAGTGTCCGCCGAGGAAACCTTCAAAATTAACATTGTAAGCCGAATATCCCGACGGAGTGGGAGCGTGGGTGATTGCCTTTTCGATATGCACGTTTACACCGCCTGCGCAACCAATGTAAAAAATGTTATCCTCCTCACTGTCGAGGTTTATCATAATGGGACTGTGGAGAACATTGGGTTCGAGACCGTTTGCGCCGGTCATACCTGTCTCCTCGTCGATGGTGATGAGAGCCTCCAATGGTCCGTGTTTCAGGGTTTTATCCTCCATAATAGCCATAATAGCAGCCACGCCTATGCCGTCGTCGCCGCCGAGAGTGGTATGGTAGGCAGAAACAAATCCGCCTGAAACTATGGTTTCGATGGGGTCGGTGAGGAAATTATGGTTTGATGAATCATCTTTTTGCGGCACCATATCGCAGTGAGCCTGCAAGAGGATGCTCTTTCGGTTGCTCATCTCAATCGACGACGCCTTTTTGCGGTAGATAACGTTTCCGGTTTTGTCGATAAAAGCCTCGTCGCAATGCTTTTTTCCAAAATCGAGAAGAAATTTGGTAACAGCCTCCTCGTGTTTCGACGGGCGGGGAATGAGCGTAAGTTCCCTAAAATTACGCCAAAGCGCCTTGGGTTCTAAGTCTAAGATATTTTCGTTCATTTCTTATTCCTTCGTTTAAGTTTTTTTAACGTGCAAATATAGCAAACCCAAAACTATTTTCAGCGTATAGAGAAAAAAAGTATTACTTTTGCGCAAAAATATTCTAACCAAGAAATGCCTATTACGGAAAATACGTCCGATGAAGAACTTGTGAGGCAGTTTGCTGACGAGGCCAACCGCGAATCCATTTTCCGTATAATTATGAAACGATACGGCGCGAAACTCTATGCCCACGTCCGCTCGTTTTTCATCACCCACGAAGAGGCCGACGACATTGTGCAGAACACCTTTGTGAAGGCTTGGAGGGCGCTGCCCAAGTTCCGTGCCGAATCGTCGCTCTACACCTGGCTCTACAGGATTGCCACCAACGAGACCCTCACCTTTGTGCGCAATCGTAAGAACCGCAACACCATTTCGCTCGACGACGACGAAAACGTGTACCAGATACCTTCGGTAGAAACAGGCACTCAGCGTTCGGGCGACTATATCGCAGCCAAACTCCGCGCCGCCATTGAGCAGTTGCCCGAAAAACAGCGTATCGTATTCAATATGAAGTACTTTGAGGAGATGAAGTACGAAGAGATGTCGGAAATTCTCAACACTTCGGTGGGTGCGTTGAAGGCGTCGTACCATTTTGCGGCAAAAAAAATTGAAAACTATTTAGAAAACGATTAAACCAAACACTAAAAATATAGTCAAAACATTACAAAACAACTATTAGCATTATGAACTTAAACGACTACAAAGGCAAATTCAACTTTAATCCGCCGGAAGGATATTTTGATACACTTGGCGACCGTGTTATGGAGCGCATTTACGTCGAGGATGGTCATTTGGCTGCTCGTCGTGCTAATCGTGGACGCATAGTTAAGTTTGTAGCATGGTTAACTTCTGCGGCAGCTGTATTGGTAGCGGGATTATTTGCTTTTTCTGATCAACAACCTGCATCTATTCCCGACAACTACACTTACGAGGATTATGCAACCTTCTCTCTCATAGAGTCGAGTAGCACCTATTCTATTTGCGATTATTTTTACGATAACGGCAACAACCAAGAGGTTACTTATTCTGCTTCGGAGTTCGTCGACTACGGATTCCGCCTCAGTGCCGATATGATTATAGAAGGATATTAAATCACTAATTATGAATTATCTACGTTATTTATTATTTGCGTTAATGATGGTGGTAACAGTGCAGACATTTGCACAGAACGCTGACACCACTAACACTTGGGAACAACGGAAAAAACAGTATAAGGCTGACAAAATAGCCTATATATCTACTGTTATGAACTTTACGGTAGAAGATGCGCAGAAATTCTGGCCACTTTACAACAAGTACGACGCCAAGTACGACCAGATATACTGCCAACGTCGTCAAGCCTACAATGGATGCAAACTTGAACAGATGACCGATGCCGAATGTGCCACTGCTATGGACAAGCTCGGGGAACTTGATGGTCTTGAACTGCAGACACATCGCGAATATGAGAAGGAATTACGACAGTTGTTTCCTGCCAAATTTGTGCTCCGCTATTTCACCGCCGAAAGTGATTTTAAGCGGAAAGCTGTAAACCGTCAAAAATATCACGGACAAATTGGGGTAGACTATAAAAAACAGTAATTTTAAGATTTGTTAATTAAAAAAGTGTATACATTTAGCAATATTTGTTATACCTTTGCAAAAAAATTGAACAAGTGTTTTCTTTGCTGAAATATAAGACCGACTTCGAGATTTACTCGAAAATGACTGCAGAAGAGTTTGCCGATCTGCTTTTCAAACGTCTTCGTCCCGAATTTGAGGAGGCGTATATGAACGACCGTTGGCGTCACAACAATGAATACAGGTTCAATGGCACATTTATGCGCTTTGTTTGGAACGGATTCAACCGTTTCAACGGAGTTCTCGGCGGACGTCTTTTAGTAGAGAAAAATCAAGGACTTATTACAGTGCACAGTGAAATAAACTTTAAGGAGATATTTTTGCTGTGTTCGATTTTCAGTATTATTCCGCTGATGGATTTTGGAGGAGACCCGTCGCACCGCATTCTTACTGCGCTTATTATTTGGCTTGTTTATATCGCTAATTTTATTATATCGTTCGTACGAATCAACCGCTTTTACAAAAACGAAGTAAAAGAGACTTTCTTAAACAATGATGAATCAGTAGGGAAGAAACTACTGTGAAAACAACCGACAGCAACAAACTTTAACTCTTATCTTATGTTTAAAAATCTAAAATTGAAATCTTATGTTAAAAAAAGTACTGCTTGCTATCAGTTTGTTGATGGCCTTGAATGTTACAACTCAGGCCCAAATTATTCGTGACTCCCGTTGGGATGTTGAAACTTTTAATAGGGCGAACACAGCGAAAGATGTCAGTTATCTTTCCGACGATGAAAAGTCGGTAATTTGCCTTTGCAACCTTGCACGCTTAAACGGTAAACTCTTTGCCAACACCTATTTGCGTGATTATGTTGAAGAAAAATCTATCAAATCTGAATATGTTCAGACTTTGATCAACGACCTTCAAAATGTGCATGATCTTCCTATGCTCATTCCCGACCTAGGACTCTGCACTGCGGCCGCCAATCACGCTACCGACATTGGCAACACTGGACGCACAGGTCACCAATCTTCCGACGGTCGCGACCTTATCAAGCGTTTTGAAAAATATTTTGCCAACGGCACAGTTTCTGAAAATTGCTCCTATGGTAAATCTGCTCCTCTTGACATTGTTATGCAACTGCTCATCGACGACGGCGTTGAGAGCCTCGGTCACCGCAATGTGATGCTTTCCGAGAATTTTGGCGCTGTGGGCGTGTCGATTGCAAAGCACTCTGTATTTAATTACAACTGTGTATTAGACTTTTACGATTCATTCCTATAGTTTTAAAGTTTGAAACAACGGCGTAATAACAAGTTTTATGAACCAGTGTTTGCATAATCTCCGACAGGCTATTTCTGCTTCAGGTGCCGACGCATACATTATTTTTAATACCGACCCGCACTCTTGCGAATATGTACCAGATGATTTTTTGGTGATTAAGCATCTGTGCGGTTTCACAGGCGACAATGCCACGGTGGTGGTGACTCAGACTTTTGCTGGTCTTTGGACAGATTCGCGTTTTTATATTTCTGGAAACGAGGAACTTAAAGATTCCGGCGTAACTCTTATGAAGTCAACCGAATCTACCTTTTTGTCGTGGCTTAGGTCAAATTTAAAAGAGGGTGCTGTAGTGGCTTTCGACGGACGCTGCACCACCGCTTCGGTATACTTCGATATCAAAAAGAAACTCGCCCCGCTCAACGTTGTGCTCAATGGTAAGCTTGATCTTGCGCCGTCGTTTTGGTTTGATCGTCCCAAGGGTATTGTATCCCAGGTATATGCAATTGATGTTGAATACTCCGGATTGTCGGCAAAGGAGAAAATAGAATTGCTTGTGCCTAAGATTAAAGGCGAAAACGCGACAAAACTTCTTACATCCGACCTTGCCGAAATTGCATGGATGCTCAACCTGAGGGCGTCGGATATTAGTTATTGTCCTGTTTTTAAGGCTTTTATGATTATCGGTTGCGACAGTTCAGTAGTATTATTCACCGATAATAGCCGGTTTGATAAAAAAATTGCCAAATATCTCGCTGACCTCGGCGTAGTGGTTTGCGACTATGATTTGATTTACACAGCATTGTCGGGACTTCCGGCTGATACATCTATTTTGGTGGATGTTAATTCAGCGAGCGCTGAACTTTATTTGTCGGTAAATCCTCAGTGCAAAATTATTGAGCGCCGCAGTCCTATTCAGTTGATGAAGGCGTGCAAAAACGAAACCGAGCTTGCCAATATCCGCAAAACTATGGTGGTAGACGGCGTGGCAATGGAGAAGTTTTTTTATTGGCTTGAAACCCAATTTGCTAATTCAAAGAAAGTTACCGAACTGGATGCTGCCGCCAAACTTTTAGAATACCGTCAACAAGGCGAAAACTTTATTTCTGAAAGTTTCGAGTGCATTTCTGCATTCAACCAACATTCGGCAATGCCGCATTTCGCACCCGATAAAAACAATAATTTATTATTAGATAAAGACGGCGTTTACCTTGTGGATTCGGGAGGTCAATATTTTACAGGCACAACCGATTTAACAAGGGTTATTCCCACAGGAAAAATGACCGACGATTTTGTAACTGATTATACACTTGTGCTTAAGGCCATGGTTAACATATCGATGGCATTATTTCCCGAAAAGGCTTGTGGTTCGGCTATAGACGCCATAGGCAGAGTGCATTTGTGGAAGTATGGTAAGGATTTCGGACATGGCACTGGTCATGGCGTGGGCTTCTGCCTCAATGTGCACGAAGGTCCAGTTTCGATAAGTCCCGGAGCCACTAAGACCCAATTGCAGTGCGGTATGGTAACGTCCAATGAACCAGGCCTTTATATAGAGGGAAAGTATGGAATCAGAATAGAAAATCTTTTGGCTGTAAAAAAGTCTGATTTTAAAGGATTTAACAGTTTTGAAACCCTGACACTCTGCCATATCGACACGCGGCCAGTACGCCGAGATTTGCTCAGCGAAGAGGAGCTACAATTTATAAATAATTATAATAAACGAGTGTTTGATACTCTTTCGCCATTTTTGAATGATGCCGAAAAATCATATTTAAAAGGCAGAACTTCAAAAATTTAGAGATAAAAATATTGTAATAAAAAAAATTTGCAGTATATTGCGCCCGTAATTTTTACTAACTATTATATGGAAAGCTCATCTAAAACGGTCTTGATTGTTGAAGACAACGAATACAATATGTTGTATCTTGTTGAGGTAATGTCAATGTATCCTCTTAATCTCTTAACCGCCTCCAACGGGCACGAGGCTATAGATAAGGCACGAGAACACAAACCGGATCTTGTGCTTATGGATGTTAAGATGCCAGAGTTGAGTGGCTATGAGGCTGCAAAAGAGATACGCAAATTTCTGCCCAATGTGGTAATAATTGCTCAAACAGCATATATGCTTGATTCAGAGACAGAAAATGGAGAAAATCCGTTCAACGACTATCTGATAAAGCCCATCAATAAGGAACAGATTTCGCGAATAGTGGAGCGTTATCTTCCTAATTAGACTGATGTTTTTTTTTGATAAGTGATATTCGAAAATTTGTTTATAATCACTTAACAAACAAAGATTTATTTTAATTTTGTTTGACGCTAGAAAATTTTTTCGTTTTTTTTTGAAAAAAAACATCAAAATGTTTGCATAATTAAAATTTAAGTAATAGTTTTGCAACAAAGAATCTGATACAGGTTTTTTTATAAAAAGTGAGTGTTATAATTTTTTTGAGTTAATAGTTTGATTTTAGGTTGTTATTTGTATCTGGAGTGTTGCAGTGATTGCAACACTCCTTTTTAACCAAAATCGAACGAAATTGAATAAGGAAATAATTTATTTTTCATAGTTTTGTTAGGTTAATTAGTTTGTTTTAGGTTAATTTTTGGTTTTAAAGAGAGTTCTCGTTCGGAGCTCTCTTTTTTTTGTATTTTATTAACATAAAAGTTGCATTTGAGTAGGAGTTAAAAAGATTTTTTTTTAAATTTGCAAATTGACTAATTACAAAAATGAAGAGTATATTAATATTGCGCCACGCCAATTCTGATTGGTCAAACGACAATGTCGATGACAAAGAACGTATTCTCGACAGTCGTGGAGTAGACCAAGCCAAAAAGACAGCGAAGATGATGCTTCAGCAGAAGTTGAAGTATGATACTATAATCTCGTCTCCTGCTACAAGAGCTTTGCAAACTGCCACCATCATCAAAAAAGAGACAGGCTTTGCAAAAGACATCATGGTGGAGGAGTGTTTTTATTTTTCCGACTTGAGGCGTATCATTGCAGTGTTGCGACGTCTCAATCCCGAAGTAGAAAATGTGCTTATTGTTGGTCACAATCCGCTATGGAGCAATTTGGTGCTCTATCTTACCGACACCCGCATTTCGATGGATACCGGCAGTTTGGCTGTGGTGTCTGCTGATTTTAAATCGTGGGAACAATTCGACTCTTCAAAGTTTTCTCTCGACAGTTATTTCAATCCAAAAGAGTTAAAAAAATGAGACACCTTTATATATTAGTTCTTTTTTCTGTCGCAGCTTTTTTTGTAGGCTGTGGCGGAGAAACCAATTCTTCCGACAATTCAAACCAACAGTCTGTAGTTGATAATCCAGCATCAAAACCAAAATCTCATTTTAGTCTCGAATTGGTTCCGCAAAATGCTGATTCTAATGGTATTGTTGGTGAAGTGTATGATTTGAAAGTTGTTTCCGATACTGCGTTTGTCCCTGATTCTGTTAGATTTCTTGTTGACGGACGCGAGGCAGCGGCGTATTCCAACAGCACAGTTTTCACTCTCGACACACGCAATCTCAGGGTAGGAGGGGTGCGGCTTTCGGCAGAAGCTGTATATGGCGGCAACACCGAATATCTTTCGGCTTCGCTTACTTTAAAATCTGATATTACTCCGGAACGTTTGAAATACAAGGTTGTGAAACGTTTTCCGCACGACCGTGGAGCTTATACTCAAGGTTTGGTGTTCGACAACGGTGTTTTGTATGAATCTACAGGTCTTAACGGCAGGTCTACCCTCCGCAAGGTGAATATCGAAAAAGGCGACATTCTGCAGAGTTCGTTGCTCACCGACGCATATTTTGGAGAGGGTCTCGCTATGGATGGCGACCGCCTGATACAGATTACTTGGAAAAATCACAAGGGATTTGTATATAATAAAAACACATTTGCCGTAACGCAGGAGTTTGATATTGCCACCGAAGGCTGGGGACTTGTACTGCACAACGACACACTTATTCTTACCGACGGTTCCGAAAAACTCTATTTCTTGGATAAATATTCGTTTGCAACTGTCAAGATAGCACAAGTTTACGACAATCAAGGACCTGTGAAGATGCTCAACGAGTTGGAGATTGTTGACGGTTTGCTTTATGCCAATATCTATCAGAGCGACTTGGTGGCCGTTATAGATATTGTCACGGGTAAAGTGTTGAAATATATCGACTTTGCAGGGCTTTTACCCTCAAATCTGTATCAAGACGACACCGATGTGTTGAATGGAATTGCCTACGACACCAAGGGCCGACGTCTGTTTGTTACCGGCAAAAACTGGCCACAGTTGTTTCAGGTAGAATTGCAGTAGAACCGTCGGTATCGACGGCTCCCCCATTCCTCTTCATTAATTTTTGATGTAAGTTGTTGAATTAAACACCGCAATAAGGTTTTCGTCTTGATCGGTAATGCGCACTTCGTATCCAGCAACGGTGCGGCGTCGGTAAACTTCGGAAGCATTTGCGGTTAAAACACCACTTTTTGCAGCCTTAATAAAACTTATGTTGCAAGATAGCGCCACAGCAGGCACTCCATAAGAGTTAGAAGCAGCGGCAGCGGCGAGGTCGGCAAGAGTGAAAATAGCTCCGCCCTGTACTGTTCCTAATCCATTGAGATGCTGCTCGTTAATAGTCATTTTGGCTGTGGCTGTTCCCGTGGAAACGTCTTCGAGGGTTATGCCGTTGACAATTGCAAACCGGTCTTTGCCTATAAGTTGCTTGGTTTTTTCTATCAAATTTTCCATATATATATAAGGTGTAAATTTTATTTGCTGTAAAGGTAAAAATAATTCAAAAAAAAACTTTGCTGTGAATAAAAAAAAAACTATATTTGCGACCGCAAAAAAATGCGTTATTTGTAATTAAGATTAAATAAAAATTCAAAATAAACGAAGAACAAATGCAAAACAAAGGAGTAATAAGGTTATTAGCAATTCTCTTAGCCTTAGCGAGTTTGTATCAGCTTTCATTCACTTGGGTTACCTCACGCGTAAGAGGCAAGGCCGTTGAATACGCCCAGGGTGACGAGCAGAAGGAAGCGAAATACTTAGACTCTATTGGAAGTAAAGAAGTGTACAATTTTTTTTGGATTAGGAAGTACACTTACAAAGAATGTCTCGAACGCGAGCTGAATTTTGGTCTTGACCTCAAGGGCGGTATGAACGTAATCCTTGAGATTTCTGTTCCTGACGTAGTTGTAGCTTTGTCTAACAACAATCAGGATCCTGCTTTCGTCAACGCTTTGAAAAAAGCGAAAGAAGATCAGAAGAATAGCCAGGATGATTTCATCACACTTTTTGGTAAGGCGTTCGAAGAGTTAAATCCTAACGACAAACTCGCCGCAATTTTTACAACAGAATCATTGAAGGGAAGAGTTAATTTTAACTCTACCAATGCTGAGGTTATCGACGTGCTCAAAGAAGAGAGCCTTGCAGCTATCGACAACTGCTTTATGGTGCTCTCTACCCGTATCGACCGTCTCGGTGTTGTTCAGCCTAATATTCAGCGTATTAGCGGTCAAACAGGACGTATCCTCGTTGAGCTTCCTGGTATCAAAGATCCTGACCGTGTAAAGAAAATGCTTCAGGGAACCGCTAACCTCGAATTCTGGAAAACTTACGATGTTACAGAGATTTGGAACTATATGACTGCCGCCGACGCCAAGTTGAAATCTTTGGTAGACGCTGGCTTGAATATCGACAATCCTGAGGCTACTGTTGTTACAGATACTGTTAAGCCCAACAACGAGGTGATTTCAGATGCTCAAACTGCCGAGCTCGACACTACCAAATCACTTTTGGATTTGAGCGACTCAACTCTTTTGACATCTGCCGACACTTTGAAAGCTGATCAGGCTAAATTGACAAGAGAACAGATTGAAAAACAGCATCCTCTTTTTGCAGTGCTCAATCCTAAAACCGACCAGACTGGTAATATTATCGAAGGCGCGGCTGTAGGTTTTGCTCATTATGCCGACACTGCCAAAGTTAACAAATATTTGGCTATGCCCCAATTAGCAGACATCTTCCCCCGCGATTTGAAATTCCTCTGGTGTGTTAAACCTGCCGATTGGGACAAAACTGGCAAGTACTTTGAGCTTGTTGCTATCCGCACCGACCGTGGTAATCCCTGCTTGACAGGTGAAGTTATCACTAACGCCCGTGAGGAGTTCGATGACAAGACGGCTTCGGCTCAGGTTTCTATGACTATGAATGGTCAGGGCGCTAAAGAATGGGCACGCATCACCAAAGACAATATTAAACGTCAGATTGCTGTCGTTCTCGATAATTTGGTTTACTCGTTCCCCACAGTGCAGAACGAAATCACTGGCGGTAACTCGCAGATTACTGGTAACTTCACAGTGGCTGAGGCAAAAGACTTGGCTACTATCTTGAAATCTGGTAAACTACCTGCTCCCGCTAAAATTATCGAGGAAGAAATCGTAGGACCTTCGCTCGGTCAGGCTACCATCAACCAAGGTATGTGGTCGTTTATCGGCGCTTTCTTGGTTATCATCCTCTATATGATTGTTTACTACCGCAGAGCAGGTTTCGCAGCCGCTTTGGCATTGATCTGCAACATATTCTTCTTGTTCGGAGTACTTGCTTCGTTGGGTGCTGTTCTCACACTCCCTGGTATCGCAGGTATCGTCCTCACAATGGGTATGGCGGTCGACGCTAACGTGATTATATTCGAGCGTATCCGTGAGGAACTTCACGCTGGCAAAGGTTTGAAACTCGCTGTAAAAGACGGTTATTCAAACTCTTACTCGGCTATCATCGACGGTAACGTTACAACAATCCTTACCGGTATCATCCTTTACATCTTCGGTCACGGTCCTATTCAAGGTTTTGCCACCACTTTGGTAATCGGTATCCTTACCACCTTGTTCTCGGCTCTGTTTATCACAAGATTAATTTTCACATTCTTCTTGGATAAAGATAAGAATATTACATTCTGGAGCAAGTGGAACGAGTATGCTATGAAAAATACTCATTTCGACTTTATCGGCGGACGTAAGAAATACTTTATGATTTCAGGTATCATAATTCTTGCTGGTATTATTTCAATGGCAACCAAAGGTTTCGACAAGGGCGTAGACTTCCTCGGAGGTCGTACCTACGTTGTTAAATTCGACCAATCGGTAACCACAAACCAGATTTCTTCGGCACTTACTGAGGAATTTGGCTCTGCTCCGTTGGTTAAGACTTTCGGTAGCGACAATCAGGTTAAAATTATTACCAAGTATCGTATCGACGACGAAGGTGAAAATGTTGACTCTGAAATTGAGGCTCAACTTTACAGCAAACTCGTTCAGTATTTCAAGAATCCTTCGGTAACCAAAGAACAATTCCTCCAAGGATTTATTCTTGATGCTAACGGCAATCCGCAGTTGTCGAACGACACCAGCAAAGAAACTTACGGTTTCCAGAGTTCGTCGAAAGTTGGTCCTACCATTGCTGACGATATTATGTACTCGGCTATTTTGGCTATTGCATTCGCCTTGATAGTAATGTTCCTCTACATATTTATCCGTTTCCACAAAGGCTCTTACGGTATCAGTGCAACAGTAGCGTTGGTTCACGACGTATTGTTCGTGCTCGGTATCTACTCGCTGTTCAGCAGCATCATGCCTTTCTCAATGGAAATTGACCAGTCGTTTATAGCAGCAATCCTTACTATCGTGGGTTACTCTATCAACGATACCGTGGTTGTGTTCGACCGTATCCGTGAGTTCGTTGGCTTGCATCCCAAGACCGACCTCAAAACCAATATGAACGACGCTATCAACTCTACGCTCAGCCGTACAATCAACACCTCTCTTACTACAATATTCGTATTGTTGGTAATCTTTATCTTCGGTGGTGAGGTAATACGTGGATTTGTATTTGCATTGTTGCTCGGTACAATTGTCGGAACGTACTCTTCGGTATTTATCGCTTCTCCTGTGGCTTTCGACATTATGAACCGCAAAGGCGACAAAGAACTTCCTGAGAAAAAGTAATCAACATTAATTGATATTTAAAACGTCCGGCAGTTTTGTCGGACGTTTTTTTTATTATTTTTGCGTTGTTAAACGTTTTTGTATGATAGTTTTAGAAAACATAAAAAAGAGTTTTGGGTCGCTACCGGTATTGCGCGGTATCAACCTCGAAATAGGAGGCAGTCAGATTGTCTCTATTGTTGGCGCAAGCGGAGCGGGCAAAACCACCCTTTTGCAAATTGCAGGCACACTTCTTCAACCCGACGAAGGCAGGGTAGTTATCAATGATACCGATGTAAACACCCTCAATCCCAAGCAGTTGGCTGATTTTCGCAACAAGAATATCGGTTTTGTATTCCAGTTTCACCACCTGCTGCCAGAGTTTACCGCTGTGGAAAATGTATGTATTCCGGCAATGATTGGCGGCATGAACAAGTCTGATGCCGAAAAACGCGCTACAGAACTTCTTGGTTTCCTTAATCTTAGCCACCGTCTCACCCATAAGCCTACAGAACTTTCGGGAGGCGAGCAGCAGCGTGTGGCAATAGCAAGGGCGTTGATAAATTCTCCGTCGGTGATATTTGCCGACGAACCATCGGGAAACCTCGACAGCAAAAACCGCGACGAACTTCACAGCCTGTTTTTTAACCTCCGCGACACATTCAAGCATACTTTTGTAATCGTTACCCACGATGAACATTTTGCCGATATGAGCGACAGAATTATTAGGATTCAGGATGGTATGATTATTAATAATTAAAAGTTGAAAATTGATAATTGATAATTTATGACTGAGACTGAATTGAAAGAGTTTTTAGACGAGAAGTATTATCAGTATAATACGCCTGCGTTTATCGATAGCGATCCGATACAGATTCCGCACTCGTTTACAATGCGTGAGGATATTGAAATTTCGGGTTTTCTTGCTTCTACTATTGCATGGGGCAACCGCAAGATGATAGTGCGCAACGCTCACAAAATGATGGAGATAATGGGCAATGCGCCATACGATTTTGTGATGAGTTTCAACCCTAAAAATGCGGATGATTTTCCGCCGTTTGTGCACCGTACTTTTCAGAATCAGGATTTTCAATATTGCGTGGCAAGTTTGCAGAATATCTACCGCAATCATGGCGGATTAAAATCGGTTTTTGAAGATAATTTTCGCAAAACCAAGAGTATAAAAGAAACTCTAATCAATTTTAGAAAAATATTTTTTGAGTGCGACTATCCATTGCGCACCACCAAGCACATTGCCGATGTGAAGAAAGGTGCAGCCGGCAAACGTCTTAACATGTACCTTATGTGGCTTTGCCGTAAGGATAAGTCGGGTGTGCATTTTGGTCTCTGGGATATTCCCACATCTGCTTTGATGCTTCCTTTGGATACTCACACTGCCGCCACAGGCCGCAAACTCGGACTCATAACCCGTACGCAAAACAATTGGAAAACCGTTGAGGAAATCACCGCCAACTTACGAAAATTAGACCCCGCCGACCCGGTGAAATACGATTTCGCACTCTTTGGTTTGGGTATTTTTGAAAAGTTTTAGTTGTTGTTAAAAATACTATGATATTTCAATATGGCAAACAGAAATATAATATTGCTTGTGGTAGGATTGGTTGCTGGGGGTATAATTCTATGTTTTTTAATTTCTTTTGTTTTAGTATTTGGCGCTTTTATGCTTTATCTTGGCCTCGCGTCAAGTGTAACTAATCAAATAACAGTTACTGCAGGTCCAGGTGGCAAGATTGTGGGTGAAAGTGGTGCTTATCATAATGGTGAAAAACCCGTGTTTACAGCAGTACCAGACAGCGGTTATTTTTTTGTTGGCTGGAGCGACGGAGAAGACGTTAATCCAAGAACAATACTCTCTTTCGATGAAATCGGTGATGTGGATATTCAGGCTTCTTTTTCTTTAAAACCTATTGAAAGAGAGAAGATTATCCCTTTTAGTAGCGACAGTGTTGACTTGATGGAAATTAATGACGTTGATTTAGACCTAATTAAATCTCGAACCAAAATTAAGTTTGTGAATTTTGGACTTCCAAGTAAAACACTTTGGGCTACTTGCAACTTAGGGGCAGGTTCACCCGAGCAAGCCGGTGTTTTTTCCCCTTGGGATGAAAACAATATAAATAATGCAGTATCTTCAGTTTTTGGTAAGAAAAGTAAGGTGCCATCTATGGATCAATGGATAGAACTGATTTCTGAATGTTGTTGGGTATGGACAGGCAACTATGCAGGTACTTCTGTTTGTGGATTTATTGTTTATAAGCCTAAAAATAAGGAAGATGTGTGCAGGTGGAATGGAAAACCTGTTGCTTCTTATTCTATCAAAGATGTGCATATTTTTCTTCCTGCAGCAGGTTACGGATATCAATCGCATTTTTATCGTTATGGTGATATTGGGTATTATTGGTCGTCGGAAGCCAAGGATAACGAGTCGGTTTATAATCTTCAAATAGATTATCACAAGCCCGAATGTGAAATTATGCCCTATTACAAAAGTTTGCCAATTAGGGTGGTGAGGAAACAATAAGTGTCATTAATTCAATGGTTTAGTCGCTATGTCCAACCCCTATTTCCGTTTTCAGCAGTTTACCATCTATCAAGACAAGACCGCGATGAAAATCTCCACCGACGGTATTGTGCTTGGGGCGTGCTGCGATTTTGGAAGGGCTAAAAAAGTACTCGACATTGGCACTGGCACTGGACTGCTCTCGCTGATGGCGGCACAGAGGTCGATGGCTGATATTACTGCCGTGGAAATTGACCAAGATGCTTATTGTCAGGCTACTGAGAACGTGCAAAAATCAAAATTCGCATCCAGAATCAAGGTGGTTAACGGCGATTTCCTCGCTCTGTATAATGATGGGGCGGAACAGTTCGACTACATTGTTTCAAATCCTCCATTCTTTCGTAACTCGCTGAAATCAAGCAGTCAGGGTCGCAGTATTGCACGTCATGAGGATTCGTTGCCGTTTGAAAAATTTGTGCCCACGGTGGCGCGGCTCTTGACTACCGATGGCATATTTTCGGTGATATTGCCTGAGTCAGAACGCCTCTATTTCAACCGTCTCTGCATTGCCAACGGTCTGCATATTTGCGGCAAAACTGCTGTTAAATCGTTTGAAAATTCCGACACTCTGCGTGTTATTCTCCATTTTGGTAAATCAATTTTACCGTTGCAGCAAGAAATTTTGGTTGTTTATTCCTCGCAAAATATTTATACTCAGCGTTTTAAAGATTTGGTGAAGGATTTTTACATTAATGTGTAGAAATCACCTTAACTTAACCCATATATAACAGATATTCTCTAACTTTGCGTATCAAAAACGCAAAGAATATGGCATTTGAATACGAATTTCCACGACCTGCTTTGGCCACCGACTGTGTGGTGTTTGGTTTCGACGGTAGTGCGTTGAATGTTTTGCTTGTAAAGCGCGGCATTGAGCCGTATATCAATGTGTATGCGTTTCCGGGCGGATTTGTGCATATCGATGAAACCGTTGACGAATGTGCCCGCCGTGAACTCTACGAGGAAACCGGCGTAAAGGACGTGTATATGGAGCAGTTGTACACTTTTGGCGACATCGATCGCGACCCTCGTGGACGTGTGGTTACTGTGGCTTATTATGCACTTGTGCGTAGTACCGACTATTTCCCACATGGAGGAACGGATGCTTCGCAGGCTGGTTGGTTTAAAATCAATGAGTTACCGCCTTTGGCATTCGACCACAAAAAAATTCTTGAAACAGCCAAACAACGCATTCAAAATCAAATCCGCTATCGTCCTATTGGGTTTGAACTTTTGGATCAGAAATTCACTATGACTCAATTGCAAACTCTATACGAGGCTGTTTTGGAACGCAAATTCGACCGTAGAAATTTTTCGTCAAAGATTCTTAAAACAGGCGTTCTCGATATTCTCGACGAAAAAGTGCAAAATGTGGCTTACCGTGCTCCACGCTTAATGAGTTTCAACAGAGAGCGTTATCTCCAATTAACACAAGAAGGTTTTAATTTTGAAATTTAATGCGCCCATTTAATAGCCATACTTTGGCGGGACATGCCGCAATGCTTTTTGCCAATATTATTTGGGGCTTTATGGCTCCTGTGAGCAAATACGTAATGAGTTTTGATTCAGTATCTTCGTTTGCTGTAACAGGTTTTCGTGTGGCTGGTGCTTGTGTACTGTTTTGGATAGCCTCTATTTTCTTGAAAAACGAAAAGGTGGAGCGCAAAGACAAAATCCGCCTTCTTTTTGCTTCGATGCTTGCCGTGATGTTTAATCAAGGATTGTTTGTTACAGGCGTTTCGATGACTTCTCCCGTAGATGCGTCGGTGATTACCACTTTCCTACCTGTGATTACAATGGTAATTTCGGCGGTAATACTCAGCGAACCTATCACTTTTTTGAAGGTTGGCGGCATTGTGCTTGGTATTTCGGGAGCATTGATTTTGGTGTTGACGGCTGCTGCAAGCAACAGCGGCTCTAATATCTGGGGCGATATTTGTTGTATATGTGCACAGTTTAGTTTTGCGTTTTATGTGGTTCTGTTCAAAGATTTGGTAGCCAAGTATTCGCCCATAACTGTGATGAAATGGATGTTTCTGTTTGCTACACTGATATTTGTGCCTTTTTTATTGCCAGACATGGCGGCGGTGGACTATTCTGCACTGCCATCCTCGGCATATTGGGGCATTGTTCAGGTAGTTGTGGGAGGTACTTTTATATGCTATTTTCTCATACCCGTGGGACAGCACCGTCTGCGCCCTACCGTTGTTGTGATGTACAACTATGTGCAGCCTTTGGTAGCCACCTCAGCGGCTTTGGCGGTGGGGATGGACACATTTTCACCATGGAAAGTTTTGGCAGCGGTTTTGATTTTTGCAGGTGTGTTTACTGTAACACAAAGCCGAGCAAAAGATGATGTTGTAATAAATAATCATAAATCTGAATAATTACTATAATGAACGCTATATTTCAATTTTTAAAAAACAACGCCTTGCCTGTGGCTATGCTCACTGGTGCGGTTTTTCATAATTTCTTTTCGCAGTTTTCGTTTTTGATGCCTTACTGCCTGTTTGCCATGCTGTTGCTGTCGTTCTCTAAGGTGTCGATTCGCGAACTCAAACCCAAGAAACTGCATTTTATTCTCCTTGCTATCGAGGTTTTTGGCGCATTGGGTGCTTATTATGCCCTGTGCGGTATCAATAAAATATTAGCCGAAAGCGTAATGGTGATAATTCTTTGTCCCACGGCTACGGCGGCGGTGGTAATCACAACCAAACTCGGTGGCAGTGCGGCAAGTATCACCACATATACCCTCCTTGCCAATATGACTGTGGCTGTGGTGATTCCAGTGCTTTTCCCGTTGATAGAGCCGCAAGAGGGCGTAGATTTTATGGATGTATTTCTGACAATATTGTCAAAAGTGTTTCCTCTGTTGGTTTGCCCAATGATTTTGGCGGAACTTCTGCGACATATCACACCCAAAGTCCACGGTTTCTTATTGAAATACAGCGGATTGTCGTTCTATATATGGGCGTTTACCCTTACCACTCTTCTGGCAAAGACCGTTAAAACTATTTTGGAAACGCCTGAGAACTACCATATTGACATAATGATGGCAGTGGCGGCTATGATAATCTGCATAGTGCTTTTTGTTTCGGGCAAAAAAATCGGTTCGCATTTCAACGACCGCATCAGCGCGGGTCAGGCTATCGGTCAGAAAAACACCACATTCTCTATCTGGGTGGCGCAGACCTACCTCAACCCGTTGTCGTCGGTTTGCAGCGGTTTCTATATTATCTTTCAAAATTTGTTTAACAGTTGGCAGTTGCAGAAGAAACGCAAAATGGATGAACAATTGAAGTCAGATAATGCCTCTCCTGCTGCTTAAAAATATGGCTATTCTAGTGTGATACCATATTGTTGTAGTTTTATTTCTAACGGTTTCAACCCGACCTCTTCTCTCCAAATGTTCACTTTGGTACTGTCTAATAGAGGCCACAATTTATTGTGAACTATTTGAGTACCATATTTTTGAGGTCTGTTTTCACGTACTGCAATTCGATCTTCCATTAAAGCATAGTCTTTTGCTTTAAGATCCTTGTTTAGAACGGCTTTTTTGAATAATGGAAGGTATTTAATTTGGAGTTCGTAGGGTGAGTGTTGTATTACTATCCATAATGTTCGGCACTTATCACCAACTATTTCTCTACCAACAAAACCTCGGTTGTCAAGTATTTTACAGATTTTGATTCTGTTGATACTGTCGATTTCTACCATTTTGTTAAATATCTCATCTATTTGTTCTTTGCTGTATGAAGAATCCTTTTCTGCCGCAGTTAGTTTGTGTCTTATTTTTTGGTCATCATCCCAAATTTGTTGGAGTTCCTGTCGAAGATTTTTGTCAAAGTTTTGTTCTATGCGTTTTTTCCTGATGGTCATTGTATCTTCAAAAGATTTCCATCGAGAATCTGTGTAGAGGTTTGCCAAATCATCATCTTGGCGAGGGTTTTCCATATAAAAGTAGCAGTCGGTTTCCAAACATTTCCACAGCCATTTGAATGCATTGTCGTTATCGCCCGACAAAGCCGCCGAACATGCTCCATTATAGAGGTCTGTCGGATCCAGGCATTTTTCATAAATGAATGCTTTGGCGTATTCCTCGCTTGATTTTTTGAATTCCGACACTTCGTAAAGCGAATCTCCAGCATCTACGTGAGAGTAATATTCATAATACTGTGCTTTTGCATTCGACAACAATGTCACGCCTAAGATAATTATTAGGCTTTGAATCAGATGTTTAGATAGTTGTTTCATTTTCTTTTTGTTTAATAAGTCAGTGTGAAGTAAATTTTTACACCGCAAATATAAACAAAGAAAAATAAAATACAACTATTTTATTTAGTTATTTAACTATTGTTTTTAGTTGAAAAAGGATTACTCCATCCTGAAACTCTTCTTCACAAAATCTAAGTACTTTTTGGAGAACAGATTGCCAGCCTCTTTGGTGTAGCGTTTTTGGGTGAAGACTTCGGCGAGGTTGTTGAGATTGTTCTGCTTAACTATCTCTTTGATTTTGTCAAGACTCTCAAAATCAGCGTAATACTTGTTGATATCCTCGTCGGTGTAATCTCTGTAGGTTTCAAAATGAAGAACAGCCTGATATGGAAGTCTTTCGGTAAGTGGTTGTTCTTCAACGGGATAGCCTGCTGTCATAGTAACCACAGGTACTACACCTTTGGGGAGGTTGAGCAGTTTTGCAATCTCTTCGGCGTTGTACATTGTGGTGCCGAGAAAGCAAATTCCCAAACCATTGTATTCTGCCTCCACGGCGGCGTTTTCGGCGGCAATGATAGTGTCGGTGAGGGCTGTGGAGAACCATAGGAAATTGTCGTAGCACGGCTCAGTGCCTCTTAGTTTGCACCAATGCGAAAACCTGTTGATGTCGGCGCAGAATGTGAACACAAGAGGTGCGTGTTCTACCATGGGTTGGTTGAAATGCAGAGGCATAAGTTGTTGTTTGATTTTTGGTTGAGTAGTAAGAACTATGCTGTATAACTGCATGTTGCCAGTGTTGCTTCCTCTCACAGCGGCGTTTATTATCTTTAAAATTACAACCTCGTCAACAGTGCGAACCTGCGAATAATTGCGCACACTTTTGTGGTCGTGGATTATGCTTTTCATCTTTGTACGTTTTTGATTAGTAATATATTGTAGCAGTTATGTGACGGTTTCCTCCGCAGTTGCGAAATTCGCATAAGTAGATTCCCTGCCATGTGCCGAGGTCGAGGTGTCCTCCGGCGATTGGAATATTGAGCGATACGCCCATGAGCGACGATTTGAAATGTGCCGGCATATCGTCAGAGCCTTCAAGGTCGTGCGAGTAACTTGCGTTTTCGGGAATAAGACGGTCTGAGATGCCTTCCATGTCGAATCTTACCGACGGGTCGGCGTTTTCGTTGATGCTCAGTGCCGCCGAGGTGTGCTTTAAAAATAGGTTGAGCAGTCCTGTTTTGGGCAGTGTGCCAAGTTGTTCTACTATGTTTTTGGTAATCAGGTGGTAGCCACGGCTCATCGCAGGCAATACTATATTTTTTTGTGTTATCATCGTTGTCAAATAAAAGTTTTGATCTTTTTTTTTACAAATATCCTAAAAAATCTGACTTATTGCCCAAAAAAAATTAAAAAAAGCGAAAATTTAATATTGAAACTCTGTTGCCGCAGATTATCCGGCTACTTTTTTATACATTTGCACCAAAATAGACATTAACAATGCAGTATTCTATAAAGGAAATAGCCAATCTTACCGGAGTTAACGCGTTTACCATTCGTATTTGGGAAAAGCGTTACAACTTAACGTCGCCACAGCGCACCGATACCAATATCCGTGTTTATTCACAAGACGACCTTCACAAGATACTTGCCGTGGCAATGCTTGTGAAACGAGGCTTTAAGATTTCGGAGGTGGCTCGTTTGCCGTTGGCGCAGTTGAGCGAAAAACTTCGTACTTTGGAAACTATGCAAGACGACCCTGAGTCGAAGGTAAACGCCCTTCTTGCCGCTGCCGACCATTTCGACGAACAGCAGTTTGATAAAATCCTCAACCGCGAAATTCTCTCTTCGGGTTTTGAGAGGGCTATGATAGATACTGTGGTTCCCATGGTGTCGGTGTTGGAGCAACGTTGGATTCTAAGTCCTGTTTTTCAGAGCGTTAAACAATTTGCTTACGACCTTATACGCCGCAAAATTATTCTCGCCGCCGACAGCGAGCCTATACGCCACGGCAACAATAAGTTTTTAATTTTTTCTACCCGTGCCGACGACTGCGAGATGATTCTGATTTTTATTGCATATATATTAAAAAAATATAGGTTTCCGTTGGTCTATGCTGGCGAAAATATAAGCATTGCCACTGCGGCTCTCACTGCCGAATCGGCTGGTTGCACTCACGTGGTGATGGTTGACAAAATTTATCCAACTAACGAGGATATATCTGGTATTATCAACCAATACGATGAATCTTTTAGCGGAATTGCAAAATTTTTTGTTGGATTTTGCTCTATCTCAGATAGTTATAAAATAAACGCATTTTCATCTGTAAAAATATTCGCAGACTATATAGCACGTTTGTCTGAAAAATAATACTTTTGTAATGGAGTTTTTTTACTTGTTAAATTGGAGAGATTGCAACTTGATACCGACATAAAATTTCTGTCCGGTGTGGGCACTGCCAAAGCGGAAAGTCTTTCAAAGGAATTGAATATCAATACTTTTGAAGACCTCGTTTACTATTTCCCATATAAGTATATCGACCGCAGCCGTTTTTACACCACTGCCGAAATACACAGCGACGAGGTGGCTGTGCAACTCAAAGGTGTGATCTCTAATTTCAGAAAACAGGGCGCTAAGTATAAAGAGCATCTAAATGCATGGTTTACCGACAGTACAGGCAGAATTGAACTTGTGTGGTTCAAGTCGATAGATTGGATTCAAAAGAGCATAGTGCCGGGCAAGGAGTACATAATTTTTGGAAAACCATCGTTTTATCAAGGCTGGTCGATTGCCCATCCCGAAATTATAGATCCGCTCAAGGCAGAAAAAAACTTGCTCACACCGTTGTTTCCGCAGTATAGCACCAACGAAACCCTCAAAAATAGCAAACTCAACAGCCGCGCCATACAAACATTACAGCAGAATCTGTGGAGCAAGGTAACGTCGCCTTTCCCCGAAACTCTGCCGCAGTATATTATACAAAAATATAACTTGATGCCTCTTACCGACGCCCTCCGCAATATTCATTTTCCAAAGGACGAGGAGACGCTCGCTAAGGCAAGATTCCGCCTTAAATTTGAGGAACTGTTTTATATTCAGTTGAATATACTATCTATCAAGGCTGCTAAAAATCAAAAAAGCATAGGTTTCGTATTCAACAAAGTGGGCGATATTTTCAATACTTTTTATAACAATCATTTGCCGTTTAGCCTTACCAATGCGCAAAAGAGGGTGATAAAAGAGATACGTGCTGATTTTCTCACGGGACGTCAATGCAACCGTCTGTTGCAAGGCGATGTGGGCAGCGGCAAAACCCTTGTGGCTCTTTTGAGTATGCTTATTGCTTTGGACAATGGTTTTCAAGCCTGTCTGATGGCTCCCACCGAAATACTTGCCACTCAGCATTATGCCACTATTGTGGAGTTGCTTGGCGATATGCCTGTAAATGTGGCTTTGCTCACGGGTAGCACATCTGCCAAAAACCGACGAGCCATTCACGAACATCTTCAAGATGGTTCGCTCAACATACTTATTGGCACCCATGCACTTATCGAAGACGATGTGATATTCAAAAACCTCGGTCTTGCCATTATCGACGAGCAACATCGTTTTGGTGTAGCCCAGCGTGCCAAACTCTACAAAAAAAACATCACTCCGCCGCATATCATAGTTATGACCGCCACACCCATTCCACGCACTCTTTCTATGACTCTTTACGGCGATTTAGACGTGTCGGTTATCGACGAAATGCCTCCGGGACGCAAGCCTGTGAAAACTATGCATTCGTTTGATTCTAAACGCCTTATGGTGTTTAAGTTTATGCGCGACCGTATAGCCGAAGGACATCAGATTTATGTGGTGTATCCTTTAATAGAGGAATCCAAAAATCTTGATTATAAAGATCTTACCGATGGTTACGAATCTATTTGCCGTGCATTTCCACCGCCACAATATGCTGTGAGCGTGGTACACGGACGCATGAAACCCGAAGAAAAGGATAAAGCCATGCAATTATTTGTAAAAGGCATTACGCATATTATGGTTGCCACCACCGTTATAGAGGTGGGGGTAAACGTGCCAAACGCCACCACAATGGTGATTGAGAGTGCCGAAAAATTCGGACTTTCGGCGTTGCACCAGTTGCGCGGTAGGGTAGGACGTGGCGGTGATCAGAGTTACTGCATACTTATGACCGATTACAAACTATCGTCAGATGCAAAAAAACGCATCGACATAATGTGCAAGACCACCGACGGATTTGTAATTTCAGAAGAAGACCTTAAAATGCGCGGTCCTGGCGATATGGACGGAACACAGCAGAGCGGCACACCTATGCAATTGAGGATAGCCGACCTTGCCCGCGACGGTCAGATTCTAATGGCGGCACGTAACGCAGCAAGCGATTTGCTGTCGATAGATCCGCAACTTGCCGACCCTAAACACTTTATGATTAAAACACGTCAAAACAAAATATTTAGCAAAGAACAAAATTGGAGCAGAATATCATAACAATATATTAAATCTAAGAAATGAAGAACACCTATTTCGACCTTATAGAACAGACATATTACTTTCCGCAGGATGGTTTCGACCTTCAAGATGGTTATCTTAACTTCCACGGAGTATCTATCAAATATTTGATAGAAAAATATGGCACGCCGCTTCGTCTTATGTACTTGCCGCGCATTGGTGAGCAAATTAAGAGGGCGCGCAACCTGTTTAACCGCGCTATAAAGGCCAACAACTACAACGGTAGTTATGAATATTGCTACTGTACTAAATGTTGCCACTTTTATCACGTGGTAAGCGAGGCGTTGAAATATAATGTGCAGTTGGAGACTTCATCCTCGTTCGACATTGACCTTATCCGATGCCTTTACAACAACGGTCAGATAGACAAGAAGATTAAGATTATTCACAATGGTTTTAAAACCGATGAGTATATCGAAAAAATAGTGGAACTTCAAAAAGACGGCTTTGTAAACTCCATCATTGTACTCGACAGCGGCATACGCGAACTTAAAAAAATACTCGACTGCTGTGGCGAACACAAAATAAAAGTGGGCATACGTATGGCGGTGGATGAGGATACCAATTCTGCATACTACACCTCCCGTTTGGGTATGAGGGCATCAGAAATTTGCTCGTTTTACAAAAATTACATCGAGCCCAACAAAAACATCGAACTTGAAATGCTTCATTTCTTTGTTGACAGCGGCATTAAAGACAACGTTTACTACTGGGGCGAATTTCAAAAGGCGGTGAAAATGTACACCGAACTCAAAAAACTCTGTCCGGGGCTCAATAGTCTCGACCTCGGTGGAGGCTTCCCTATACGAAATCAACTTGGATTTGACTACGACTACGAATACATAATCCGCGAAATTGTAAAGAATATCAAGGAGATATGCATCAACGAAAATGTTGAAGACCCCGGCATAGTTACCGAATTTGGCAAATACACCGTGGGCGAAAGCGGCGCTATTATTTTAAAGGTGCTCGACCAAAAACAACAAAACGATTCAGAACTTTGGTACATTGTTGACAATAGCCTGATGAACACCATTCCAGATGCTTGGAGCATCAACGAACGGTTTATTCTGCTGCCTATCAACAAGTGGGACCACGAATGTACCCGCGCAAATATCGGCGGCATAAGTTGCGACCACAGCGATTATTACAATTCGGAGGATATGAATCAGCATGTGATTCTGCCAAAATACAGTCCCGACGAAAAAGAGCCGTTGTATCTCGGTTTTTTCCATTCGGGTGCATATCAGGACGCTATTGCAGGATACGGCGGTATAAAACACTGCCTTATACCATCGCCTAAACACATTGTTATTTATCGTGATGCCACTGGAAACTTTGTGGACTACTGCTACCGCAACGAACAAACCGTTGACGAAATGTTCCACATTCTTGGATATAGTCATCCCGAGCAGAATCCTATCATAAAAAAGAAACAGTCTGAATGATTTTACGTATATACGAGCGAGAGCGAAAAGAGTATGGCACTACTACGCACATATATTATCCGACTGATAGCCACAGTTGTAACTACAATGTTGTGTCTGTGGTTAGGTACTATGCCTGTGTCTGCCCAGTTTTCCGACAAAGAGTTTGTTGACAGTATTCTCAACCTGATTACACCCAACACCCCCGACACCACCAAGGGAAGGCTTTATCACGAGATAGCCCGCACTTGCAACTCGTCGGAGATTGTGCTTAAATATGCAAACCTCTCGCTCCAATACAGCGCTCCTGAGGACACCACATCGCAAGTGGGCGTTTATAGTTGCATAATTTGGGCGCAGTTAAACAGCGGTAAGCCACGCGACGGTATCAACGCTGGCAAAAAGGCTCTCGCTTTGTGTGGCGACAATCCCAATCAACGGGCATCTAAAAGTGTAATACTCTCTATGTTGTCGTCGTGTTATGATGATATCAACTGCCTCGACAGCAGCCTTTTGTGCCAAACCGAACTTATCGACGTGGCCACCTCCATCGACAACTATTTTGTGCTATGCTATGGCTATCAGCGGCTTGCTATCACATGTCTCGATCGTAAATACGGCGAGGCGAGTCTCGAATATATCGATTCGTTGGAGGCTATAAGCCGACGGCACAATATGACCTTCCACATTGCCTCTGCTTACTATCTGCGCAGCCGTCAGAAGGCTAATTCTATCATAGATTCGCTCCACAACCTTATTTCCGCCACCGATTATCTAAAAAAATCGCTCTCGATATTCGACACCATAAACCTTCCTCCTGCATTGCTCAACTCTTATTATTGCGCCTTACTTTCGGGGCAGGAGATTTATTTCAACCTTTTTAATATTACCAAAGACGAGGCTTACGCCGACACAAGTTTCTTATTTTACAAAAGGTGCGGTTCGTGGTTTAAGGATAACGGCATGACCGACTTTCTTATTCAGCAGACATATTATGCCAATTATCTGCTTATTAAAAAACGCCCAAGTGAGGCATTGAAAGCGGTGAAGGAGTGCGAGCCGTTTTTGCAAGATTCTATGCACAACCTATTTAAGCAGATGTATCATAAGGCTCTCGCTAATTGTTATTCCGAACTCAAAAATTACAACAAAGCGTTGGAAAATAGAAAATTGGCATTGCGATATCTTATGCTTGTCAACAACGAACAATCTTCCGACGATATTTCTGATTTTAAGGTGCTTACATATTCAAAACAGCGCAAAAAGTTAGACGAGATAGAACGGGCAAATATGGAACTTCAAAACCAACTCGAAAATCGACATTCGCGCATTGTGCTTTACTTCACAATTGCCGGATTGCTGCTTTTGCTCACTGCAGTGCTATTTTTGTGGCGGTCGTTTGCCCTTAAACGAAAAACCAACAACGAACTTTTTGTTAAAAACTCTTTACTTTCGCAGCAACGCGAGGAGATTGAGGCTCAGCGCGATGTGCTCACCACACAGACACAAAGCCTTGAAAAAGTAAATAGGCGCATTATGGCGAGTGTAAACTATGCTCAACGTATTCAACATGCTGCTATGCCATCAGAAGACGAGATGAGAAAAATATTTCCACATTCATTTGTCTATTTTTGTCCCAAGGCTGTGGTGAGCGGTGATTTTTACTATGCCACCGCCATCGACGGATGCCGTGTGATTATTCTCGGCGACTGCACGGGACACGGTATTCCGGGCGGATTTTTATCTATGTTGGGAATTTTTGGACTAAAAGAATTTCTTCGTACCAAAGAAGATGCGCTTAATCCCGCTGCGGTGCTCGACAAGATGAAACGCTTTGTTATAAATTCTCTTGCCTCCGACCAAGCCAATGTGGTAATGAACGATGGAATGGAAATGACCCTCTGCACCATTGCGCCCGACAATAGCGTAATTAAATATGCTTCGGCAAATCAGTCGGCTGTGGTAATTAGCAATGGCAAATTAGTTAGGCTTTCGGGCGATATAATGCCTGTGGGCAAATTCCTCGACTACGACGAATCATTTTCAACATACGAAACCCATGTTTCACCGGGCGATATGCTCTATCTTTTTAGCGACGGTGTATTCGACCAAATAGGCGGCTGTGAAGAGGGTAAGGACAAACGTTTGCAGAAAAAAAACTTAGAAACGTATTTATTTGACCTTTCAACACAACCAATCGAAAAACAGTGCGTACAATTTGAAGAATATATCGTTAGTTGGCGGGGTGCTCGCTCTCAAACCGATGATATGTCGCTGATTGGTATTCAAATATGATGGTACTTAGGTACATAGCAGTGTTTTCGCTTGTGATAGTTGCCTTTTGCAGCAGCGTAAGGGCAGCCGATACCACTATTGTGTCCCGAACCGATCAGTCGCAGGTGATTCAACAAGCCGAATATTACCGTCAACTCTCCGAAGATTACGAAAAAAAAGGTGATTACCGACGTGCTGACTCTGTTTTTAGTCTTTACGCCGATGTTCAAAAAAACTTTTATGATGAGGCGGCTTTGAAGGATCTTACCAATATGAAAAAGGCTCAAGCCGATGCCGAGCAAAATGCATTGCAAGAAAAAGAAAAACAGCGTATTAATATGGTGCATGCTATGGATCAAAAGCGTATACGCATTATAATGATTGCGGTGATTATTGGCATAGGACTTACGGTTTTTCTCGCCGGATTTATTATTCAGCTAATACGTGTCAAGCGACGCGCCAACAACCAATTAACCCAAGCCAACAACGAACTCGCCATTCAGCGTCAAGAAATTGAGCACCAATGCGACCTTATTGCCGAAAGCAAAGAAGAACTCACCAATGCCAACGAGCAGATAATCAACAGTATCAAATATGCCCAAATGATACAGCAGGCCACTATTGCCTCAGCAGGAAATTATGGTTCGCTTTTCCCCGAATCGTTTGTATTTTTCCGTCCGAAAAATATTGTTAGCGGCGATTTCTTTTTTGCCTCGCAATGCGGTCGTCTCAAAGTGTTTGTGGTGGCAGATTGCACAGGTCACGGCATTCCGGGCGGATTTCTTTCAATGCTCGGAATTTCGGCAGTGAAAGAGTTGTTAAACACTGAAGATGCCGCATATCATCCAGGCATTGTGCTCGACAAACTAAAAACCTTTGTAAAAAGCACTCTCAATCCACACGATGGCATGTCGGCTATGGAAGACGGTATGGATATGACTATTTGTAGTTTCGACTTTGAAAACCGTATGATGTATTACGCCACCGCCAATCAAACTGCTTTGCTGGTGCGCAAGGGCATTCCGCAAAAGTTGAAAGGCAATCCTATGCCTGTGGGCAAATACTATTTGGAGGCTGGTAGTTTTTCGTCGCTACAGCAGCAGTTAGAGCCTGGCGATATGGTTTACCTCTATACTGATGGTTTCCAAGACCAGCTCGGCGGCGACAAATCGCATCCCGTAGGACGAAAACTTTACAGCAAAAACTTGATTGATTTTCTATGCCATCACTACACCCTGTCGATGCAAGAGCAAAAGCAGCAGCTCGACGAGTTTATGAATCAGTGGAGCAACTCTCGCGACCAAACCGACGATATGACTCTTGCAGCTATAAGGGTTCAGTGATTTTTTTATTGTAGTGCAAATTAGTTTGTTCTCAGAGTAATACCAAACATTACAGTGATGCCGTCCAAGTCGGTTCCTGAGGCTAATTTATAGTTGTCGCAGTAAAGATTCAGGTTGCCATATTTGCGGTATGTGGCTCCGAGAGAGAATATTATGCCTTGTCCGCGCACTTTGAGCTCGAGTTGTGCACCGGGTTCTAGAACGGTGATAAAGCATTTGTCGGCTTTTTGGTGCAGAGTGCCAATTCCGCTGTCATCGTCGTCGCCATTGGTTACCACGTGGTTAGAATAGTTGGTGCCGCCAATGCCGCCTTTGACAAACGCCGAGAAGCGGAGTAGTTTGTTTGGAAAGAATATCTTTTTGAAATATAGTCCGGTGTAATTGCTTCGGTAGAGAAACTCGTTGTCGTCGAAATCAAGTCTTGTGTCAACCTTTGAGTTGGTGTTGAGGTGTGTGTAGAACATTCCGCCCGACATGCCTTTGATAAATGTTAATCCTAAATTGCAGCCTATGTTTCCGTTGACACGTTTGTCGGCGCCGTCGATATAGCCAAGACCAATTTCTGCGGTGGCTTCTATTCCCTCAATTTGAGCGTTTGCACTGAATGATAACGCTGCAAGCGCAGCAATCAATAATACTTTTACTTTCATGTTTATGATAATTTAAAGGTTTATTCGTAATATTCAATTGTCCGTTCTTCGTTGGCACGTTTGAGCCAGTTGCCGTGGCTGTCGGTTTTGTCGTAAGTGATGCGTTCCGGGTCGGTCTCTGTTTCTTCGCCGAGGTCGCTCTCAACTATGGAAAATGTAGGATAGCCCTCTTCGTCGAAACCGAACTTTGTTGCCGACCAGTATCCGCCGTCGCCGCCGCCACGAAGTGTAAGACGAATAGCTGTGGTGTCGTATTCATAAAATTGGCTGCCGCCAGGTCCGTCGTATGTGTTGGTGATGTAGCCATTGTTGTCGCGTGTTAATTGCACTTCCACATCTCCGTTGTCTTCTACCTCGTCGAACATGCCGTCGTTGAAATTATGTGTCGACGAAAACTCTGTGCAATATTTGGTGATGTTGCCCTGCTCGTCGAAATATGCTTTGCGTTTGTTGGTGTAAATCACCGATTTAACTCTGCCTTTCACCTCCATAAATGCGAGGTCGGGAGTGATAAAGTTGTTGTCGATATACTCTTTGAGACGCAGCTTAGTGCTGTCGTAGTCGTCGATAATCCATTGGTCTTGCTCTTTTACCAGAATCATTTTGTGGCGTTCCTTGGTGCCGTCGGGATGCACATAGTCGAAAATTTCATAAGCCGAAGTGTTGCTAATTACTTTGGTTTCAATAGGTACTACCTGGTGTTTGCCTTCGTTAATACTGCATCCGCCGTTTCCCTCGATAAAATAGCAAAGGAACTCGCCGTCACCGATTTCGCCATCGGGCATAGGTATCTGCCAAGCCTTGTCCAACAGACTCCAATATTCTGCTGTGTAAGCTTGTTGAGCGTTTTGCTGAGGTTTGTTGTGGTCGGGAATATATTGGATAAGACCTTCCACACGTTGGTTTATTTCGCTGGTATCTATATTGCCGCACGCAGCTACGGTTATTGCTATCACCGAAGCAATCATTAACTTTGTGTTCATGTTTGTTGCTGTTTTAAGTTTTCGCCTAGTATTAATTCTAAATCTGCGCAAAGATAATCAAAAATAAAAAAAGCACACTCCTTTATTTAGGGAAAAGAAGCGTGCTTATTCAAAAACTTAAAATGAAATCATTATGAGAGACAGCTGCCTGCAACTTTGAGCAGTCCGAGCATATCGGTGAGGTTGCCTTTCTGTTCGGCGTTGAGGTTTTTGTCTTTGAGCATATCGCTGATAGTCTTTTCTTTTTGCGACACGTCAGACATAAGGCTTGAAGCCTCTTCGCGACTAAACATATTGCCCATAGCGTTGCCTAGTCCGGCCTTAGCCAATCCTCCGAGAATGTCACCGATACCACCACCGCTCTGTTGTGAAGATCCGCCAGCAGCCATTCCAGCCAATCCGCCAAGAATAGAACCGAGACCTCCGTCGTTGCCGCCTTGCTGTGGCATAGCAGGTCCGCCTTTGCTTTGTGCGCCTGCAAGTCCGCCGAGCACTGAGCCGAGTACGTTGCCGCCGCTGTTGGAGTTGCCTCCGCCCATTACTGCGCCTGCGATATTGATAAGCGAGCCTAAGTCCATGCCGCCTTGCGAACTGCCGCCTGATTTGCCGTCCATCATGCTGCCTGCCATTCCTATGAGCGAGCCGAAATCTATTCCGCTGCTTTTTACTGATGTTGAGGGATTCTTTATTACTACCCCTGCAAGGGAAATTACCTGTTTGATAATAGCCTGTATGTCCATTTTATTAGATTTTTTTTGTGTTTAAATTCGTAGACAAGTTAAGGAGTTTTTTTGTAAAAGTCAAGAGCAAAGATATTTTTTTTCAATAAAAAGATTTGGTAAAAATTATATTGTATATTTTCCGTTTCATTTCACTTGCCTTTTTGCAAAAATATAGTATCTTTACCTAAAAAATTTTTTGCTATGAAAAATAAACTTCCGAGTATGAACATCCTTCTCAATGGTTCAAAAACTGTCAATGGACGTTACGGCTATGGATACGGCTATGGCTACGGCTATACCAAAGAAGATGGGGAGACGGAGGAGTAAATATTTGATTTTTTGTTCACAAATCTATTTTAATTATGAAATCATTATTGTTGGCACTATTAATAATGTTAGGCAGTCTCAATTTTTATTGCCAAGAATCGAGTGATAAAATTCCTATCGCCTTTGACGGTAAAACCTATGGCTATATGATTCGCGTCCCCGGAGGCACGTTTACTATGGGGTCTAACGATGGCAATTACGATGAAAAACCACCTCATTCGGTGTCGGTTAGCACTTTCTATATCGGCGAAACCGAAGTTACCCAAGAACTTTGGAAGGATGTGATGGGTGATAATCCGAGTGATTTCAAAAAAGGTGATAATTATCCTGTTGAAAATGTTTCTTGGAACGATTGTCAAATATTTATTAAAAAACTTAACGAAAAAACAGGCAAGAAATTCCGCCTCCCCACCGAAGCAGAATGGGAATTTGCCGCCCGAGGTGGAAAGAGTGGAGGTACTAAATATAGCGGTAGTGATAATTTGGCAGAAGTGGCTTGGTATGGATATTGGGCTGATAATGATAAAAATCGGACAATAACAACTACAACAACTATGCCTGTTGCCCAAAAGAAACCAAATTCTCTCGGTATCTACGATATGTCGGGCAATGTTTATGAATGGTGCAACGATTGGTATGCTTCTGATTATTATAAAAATAGTCCTTCTAATAATCCACAAGGTCCTTCTTCGGGTTCTGACCGCGTGCTTCGTGGTGGCTCGTGGAGCTTCAACGCTTACAACTGTCGCGTTGCTTTTCGTAACTACAACTACCCCGGCTACAGGAGCGACTTCTACGGTTTGCGCCTCGCCTTAGTTCCATAGTTTAAACTTTGATATCCCGTCATTCTTTTTTAAGAATGCCTTTATATCACCGCCTCATAAATCCTTTTACCTTCGTGTTCAATCCATTGCGGTTCTTCCTGCACCACTTTATCCTTGAGGAACGAGAATGTGATTAGGTAGCCTTCGGAGAGGTTGCGCTGTTTTAGGTAATTGGCGAGTTGCGTTTTGCCGTCGGTCTCGTATTTTGAGCCGCGCCAAATCTTGAGTTCGATGATGTATTCTTTTTGATTATAATTGACAATCAAATCCATACGTCCGCCGTTCTTGGTCTGTGGCTCAAAGTAGCAGAAGCCCGTGCCGTTGATGATTGGTTTTAAGAAGCACAGGAACAGCAGCCGTCCGTGGTATTCGAGAAACTTTTGGTCGCAGTCTTTGTAACGGTTTGCCATTATCTCTTTGAAACGTCCGATTATCATCTCCATATTGAGGTCGCCGTTTTGGATGAAGTCGTACCCAAACGGAGATTCATTGTTGGTTTGATTGTGTTCTCTATTGTATTCTTCGATGAAGAATGCGTGGAACGCCTCGTCAAAAATCAGGTTATGCACGGCGACATTGTTGTTGTTTTCCTTTATGTATGAGAACATTATCGCCATTTTAATGACTGGGTCGATAGGAGAATACGAAAACTGTATATTGTTTATTGAAATGGCGTACATAAAATTGTGCAGTTCCTTATGGCGGTGTAAGTTTTTAGATATGTCGTCCAAAAGTGTAAAATCTTTATCTTTTAGGGTTCTTTTCACTGCGTTAAGTACACCGTCCTTAGTCCAGTCCTTGCCAAGATTCTCGTCAATCTCTTTGCATATGCGGCTCACAAGCACAGGATAGCCAGACGTGTATTTGTATATTTCCTCCGAAATTTCCTGTATATTGAACCCAAAATGGTAGTCGTTTTCATAATCGATGAGCATTGTGCTTATTTCCTGTGGGTTGAAGGTCATGTCGAGGTCGTAGTCGGCGGCTACGTTCCACGGTGAATTGAACTGGTGCTGTTCGTCGGGGCGGATTTTTAGTTTCAGGTTTTTTATATCGTAAACGCCGGCGAGTACTACCGACCAAAAAGTTGAGTCATCGCCAGTCATATCTCTGTCGATGTATTTTTTGCGCAGCATCGATAGAAAATTGAGAAACAATTGGTTGTTGAGACTCTTGTCCACCTCGTCGATTAGCAGAATAACTTTTTTTGACGACAATTGGCAAAACTCGGTTATCCTCTCCGACAAAGACTTGATGTCGGGATCTTCGATTGTTTTTGCGTCATTCCAAAACTTTTCGTATTCCTCGTTTTTAGTTAATATTTTGGTCTTGAACGTCGTAGCCATATATCCGCAAAAGGTCTTGTAGAATGTGGCAGCACTAATCCAGTCGTCCTCTTCAGTATCTTCAAAACTTATCGATACCACCAAGTATCTGCTGTTTAGGTTGTTATATATCCATTTCAGCGAAGAAGTTTTGCCGAACTGCCGTGCTTGTGTAATGGTGAAATATTTTTTCTTGTCAATGAGGTTTTCAAAAACCTTCATTTTCTTGGAAACGTCCACCATATAATGCATTTTCGGGTCGCAGGTAACCGATGTATTAAATTCTTTTGCCATAGATGTTTTGACTTTTGTTCAACCGCAAAGATAAGAAAAAATAGTTTATATCCAAAGATTTTTGCAGGGTGGTTGTTATGCGTTTCTTCAACGTATTTAACAATTATTAACATATTTTCCCTTTCATTTCACTTGCCTTTATGCAAAAATATAGGTATCTTTACCTAAAAATTTTATGCTATGAAAAACACCGTTTTTATATTCGTTTTGCCGTTTTTGCTGTGGTTTGCGGCTAAACATTTTACCGATAACAATTTAAACCTTAATAATATGATACCACCTGACGATTACAAAGAACTATGGAAGGAGGTGACCGCTTTTGAGTCGAAAGGACAGCCGAAAAGCGCTCTCGAAATAGTGGAAAAAATCTACACCCAAGCCAAGGCCGACAACAACGGCGACCAACTTATCAAATCTTCAATTTACAAGATGAAGATGAAGCAGCAGTTTGAGGACTCGCTGTTTCAAACCCATCTCGACCGTCTTATAAAGGATGCCGATGAGGTGGCAATGCCCCAAAAATCAGTGCTTTACATTCTTGTGGCGCAACTTTACAAGCAGTATTCAAACGAAAACTATTACTCAATTATCCGCCGTACCAACACCGAGGGCTTCGACAATCCCGACCTCGAAACGTGGACTATTGATATGATTAATACTGAGGCTCTTAAATATATCCACAAGGCTTTGCAAGAGCCCGAAACTCTGTTGAAATATACCGCCGACGATTTCCCCACGGTGGCGCGTAAGGGTTCTAAACCGTCGTTTTGCCGTCCCACAATTTACGATTATGTGGCTTACGAGGCTTTGGACATTATAAAGGAGATGCGTTCGCCCACGCCCGAGACTTTCTTTTATGCCGGCGAGGAATATTTTGATTTGCAGAAGTTTGCCGACCTTGATATCAAATGCGACGATTCGCTCTCGCTAAACTACAACGCCGCCAAGATTTTGCAGCAGATGGCACGCCTACGCACTCAGGCAGGCAACGACGACGCCCTTTTGGATTTCGAACTTTACCGTTTGGACTTTGTGGCAAACAAGTCGTCGCAAGACAACAAGATGGAACTTATGAAGACGACTCTCGAAACCTTGCAGAAGCGTTTTTCTAAGTCGAAATACAAGGCGGCTATCGACTTTACCCTTGCCCAATTCTACTATACCCAAGTGGAAAATGTGAAGGAGTTTGGCGAGGGCAACAGCAGTTACCGCTCTATGGCTCACGATATTTGCTCTAAGATTGTGGCAGACGAAAACGCCGACAAGGAGTATAAGACGGCTGCGTTTAACCTTATGAAACTTTTGGAGGATAAGGACTTTTCGTTTAACACCGAGGAGGTTGTCCAACCTAATGCCAATTTCCCTGTCTTGGTGAATTACAAGAACATTTCCAAACTTTATGTACGTGTTGCCAAGATCGATGAGGATACTTACGAGGAAATCAAAACCGAATATAACTACGACAAGCGTTTCAGCACAATTCTGAAAAAAAGCACCCCTATACACACATTCTCAAAGGAGATTCCCGACAAGAAGGACTTTCTCAACCGCACCACCGAAATCGTTGTTCCAAAAATCACTGAAAACGGTTTCTACATTCTTATCATTGGCGACTCTGAGAATTTTGCCGAAAATACTTGCGTGCGCCTCTCCACTTTCCGGGTTTCTGACTTGGTGGTGACAATGATGTCCACGCCTACAAACTTTTCGCAGCAGTGCTATGTAACCTCGCGCACCACGGGCAATCCTATCGAGGGCGCAACTCTCACGCTCTATTACGAGGAATACAGCAAACTCCGCCGCAAATATGTTTGGTCGAAGGCTTCGGAGGTGAAGACCGACAAAAACGGCTATGCGCTTGTTTCTCAGTATTCTAAGGAAATTTACAGTTACAAACTCAAAGCATCAGGTCCTAACAAGGACACCTTATATATTAACTACCTCCATTTTCAAAACTATGACCAAAGTCCTGAAAATGAGAGTGTTCAAGTATTTACCGACCGTGCTATCTACCGCCCCGGACAAACGGTTTATTTCAAGTGTTACGATATCCGTACCGACGCCGACCGCAATTCTAAGCCTGTGGCAAACAAGACTCTCGGCGTGTCGCTGCGTGATGTCAACCAAAAGGAGATTGCTTTTGCACGAGGCGCAACCAATGAGTACGGCACATTCTCGGGCACGTTGCAGATTCCCACAGGACTGCTCAACGGACGTATGACCATTGTTGTAAACCACACTTACCGCAAGGAAATCAGGGTGGAAGAGTACAAACGTCCCACTTTTGAGGTAAGTCTCAACAACATAGAGGGTTTGTACCTTGTTAACGATGAAATTACCGTAACAGGTTCTGCCAAAAGTTATTCGGGAATGAAGATCGACGGTGCCGAGGTTAAATTCCGTGTTCAACGCCGTCCGCAGTTCGATTTCCGCCGTCATTTTTACTTTATGCGCCTGAACGAAAACCCTGTGGAGATTGTTCACGGCACGGTCAACGCCGACGAAAACGGTGATTTCAAATTCACTTTCAAGGCAGTTCCCGATGCTATGGCGGGCACTACTCCCGACGTGGCTTTCAACTATATCACTTCGGTGGAAATTACCGACCACAGCGGCGAAACACGTACCGCATCGCAAAGTGTAACAGTGGGTTACTCGTCGCTCGACCTCTCTGTGTCGATGTCAAGCCGCAATTTCCGCGATTCGGAATTCAAAGCCTCTGTCGGCGCATATAATCTTGATTATTCGCCCCTGAATGTCAAGGGCAAACTCACCATTTCGCGCCTCACCGACAACGGACTTTTGAAACATCGCCGTTGGAACACTCCCAACACTTATTCCTACACCAAGGACGAATGGCAAAAACTCCTTCCGGGATATGTCTACGGCAAGGAAGACGAACCCGAATACTTTGCCAAGGGCGCAGTGGTGGCCTCACGCGATTTCGACACCGAAAAATCTACAACCTATGCTTTTGATGAGTTAAAGAATGCAGAATCAGGCTCTTACGTGATAGAAATTTCTGCCAAAGACCCAAAAACAGGTCGCGAGATTAAAAAACAGTCGTACTTTACCGTGATGGACGCTTCCGACAAGAAACTGCCTCAGCCCACTTTCCTCGACGCTGTGGTGCTTACCAAAGACCACCGTCCGGGCGATGTTGCCAAGGTTTTGTTGGGTACGTCGGTTAAGGATGCAAAAATCCTCTACAAACTGTTCTACGGCAACAAGGAGTTGAATTGCGAATACATCAGCCTCAGCAATGCCACCAATATTATCGAAATTCCTGTAAAAGAAGAACATATAGGCGGACTCAGACTGATGTTCCACCTTGTTTACAACAACCAAACTTACTATAAATACGTTGACGTGTCGGTTCCTGATTTGGAGCGCAACTTAAAGGTTGACTACCTATCGTTCCGCGACAAGTTGCAGCCCGGCGAAAAAGAGACTTGGCGACTGAAAATCACCGACTATCAAGGTCGCAACGTATCTGCCGAAATGGTTGCCACACTTTACGACAAGTCGCTCGACGCATTTGTGGCCAACCGCTGCAACATCAGTTTCCCGTCGCGATACACATCTTGCTCGCTCTATTTCAACACCTCGTCGTTTGGCACAATAAGTTCGTCAAACATTTACAATCGCCAAGTTGAAAGACAATGGTACTCTTGCAGTTATGGCAAACTTTATTGGTTCGACTACTATTACCGCACACCGCGACGTGGTATGATGATGTTGGAAGGTATGGCGCTCGGTGTAACAGGTCGCGGCAGGGTAACGCGCAAGATGGCTATGATGGAAGATGCCGTTGCTGAATGTGCCGACGAAGAGGCAGCAGTGCCTATGATGGCAATGGCTCAGGCCGACGCTATGCAGTCTAACGCCAAGATGGAGAGCAATATGGCTAATATGATGATGGCAACCAAGGCCACAGGTGCAGAACCCGAGCCCGAACCCGAGGTGAAGGTCCGCGAAAACTTCAACGAAACGGCGTTTTTCTATCCTGAACTCCGCACCGACGAGAATGGCGAGATTTCGGTAGAGTTTACAATTCCCGAATCGCTCACCACGTGGAAAATGCTTGGCATAGCCCACACCAAACAGTTGCAGTATGTAAACGCCACCAAAGAGTTGGTAACTCAGAAACAACTTATGGTTCAGCCCAATGCGCCGAGATTTTTCCGCGAAAACGACCGCATAATACTTCCCGTAAAAGTGGGCAACCTAACCGAGCAGCCGCTTTCGGGAGATGTAACACTCGAAATTTTCGACCCCTTCACCGACAAGAAGGTTGACGGCGTGATAATGAAGAATGCCAAGCAGTCGTTCACCTGCAAGGCGGGAGGAAACGCCGCTTTGGAATACGAATTGCAAATTCCTGAGCGTTATAGCGCATTGGCTTACAAGGTGATAGCCAAGTCGGGCAACTTTGCCGACGGCGAACAGAAGGTTATTCCCGTAATGAGCAACCGTATGTTGGTTACCGAATCGTTGCCTTTGCCAATAAACGGTGGAAAATCAAAGGATTACAAATTTGAAAAACTCATCAACTCGGGCAATTCTTCCACATTGCGCCACCACAAACTCACGTTGGAATTTACCTCCAATCCCGCTTGGTACGCAATTCAGGCTCTGCCCTATATGATGGAATATCCCTACGAATGCAACGAGCAGACATTCAGCCGTTTGTATGCCAACAGCATTGCCGCTCACATTGCCAACTCGTCGCCCAAAATCAAGGCTGTGTTCGACGCTTGGAAAAACACTGACAGCAAGGAACTTATATCAAATCTCGAAAAGAACGAGGAACTCAAATCAGTGCTTCTTCAAGAGACTCCTTGGGTAATGCAGGGCGCAAACGAAACCGAGCGCAAAAAACGTGTAGGATTGCTTTTCGACCTTAACCGCATAGCAGGCGAGGAGACCAAGACCTTAGAAAAACTCCGCAAAAACCAATATCCCTCAGGCGGTTGGCCGTGGTTCGACGGTATGCCCGAAAGCGACTATGTAACTATGCAGATTGTTTCGGGTATCGGACATCTCAAACGCCTTGGTATCAAGACCTTCGACGCTCCGCAAAACGCACGTATGGCCGACAAGGCTGTTGACTATATCGACGATATGATTGCCAAGTATTACAAGGAGTTGAAACGTTTATACTCCGATAAAGAGTTGAAAGAGGGCAACTTCTTGTCGTTCACTGCTATCGACTATCTTTACACCCGCAGTTTCTTTAAGGAAAAAGCCATCACCGGCAAAGCCAAAGAGGCGTTTGAATTCTTTAACGGCAAGGCTGAAAAATATTGGCTCTCGTGCGGAAAATACTCTCAGGCAATGATTTGCTTGGCTCTCAACCGTTTTGGCAGCACAGCCGTTCCCAAGCAGATTCTCGTGTCGCTCAAAGAGAGATCCACCACATCGGAGGAGATGGGAATGTACTTTGTGGACAATCTCGCCGGATTCCTTTGGCATCAGGCGCCCATCGAAACTCAGGCTATCATCATTGAGGCGTTCGACGAGGTGGGCAACGACCAAGAAACCGTTGACCTATTGAAGATTTGGCTCTTGAAAAACAAGCAGACCAACGATTGGAAAACCACCAAGGC
>JAGCYI010000269.1 GCA_017960885.1 Bacteroidales bacterium | reverse complement strand
ATCTCCCACGTTATGCAGCCGAATCCGCGTTTAAAAATCGTATATATAATGCTCGCCACCATCACAAAAACCACTGCGACGGATGCTATCATAAAGCCTTTGGCGATTTTTTCAAAAACTATACTTGGTTTCATAATTTATTTTTTTTCTATCTTCCTCAATATCAGCCTTGAAGCCAAATTAAAAATAATTACTACCACCAACAGCAACAGCGCGGCAAACATCAACGCTGATTCGTAAAGTGGCAGAGAGAGCATTTCGCCGTAATTGTTGGCGATGAGTGCGGGCAGCGGGTAACAAGCGTCCAAAAGCGTTTTAGGCACTTCGGGAAAACATCCGCAGACCATCAGCACGGCAATAGTTTCGCCCAACGCCTTGGAAATTGCAAGCACCACGGATGCAAAAATACCCGACAATGATTTTTTTAGAACCACGTTTTTGGCTGTCTGCCAACGTGTTGCACCAAGTGAATAGGCGGCGGCGCGGAGGTCGTCGGGTACGCACGAAAACAACTCCACAAACAGGCTCACCAATATCGGCACAAGCATCAGGCTCAGCACAATGCCCGCCGCCAAAACTGTGTAGCCCGTGGAAAATTCGCCCGATAAAATAGGCGCAATATTGTCGGAAATCAATGGTACAATCACAATCGTGCCCCAAACGCCAAAAATCACACTCGGCAGCGACGCCAAGATGTCGAGCGCAGGGAAAACGAATTTTTTAACACGTTTTTTGGCGTATTCGGTCAAAAATATTGCCGTCATCAACGACAGCGGCAAGGCAATCAAAATAGCCAATAACGTAACCCAAATTGTACCCATAATGAATGGCAGAAATCCAAAATGATTTTTGAAAGGCTGCCACGACGAATCTGTTACAAGATCCCACAACGAATGTTCATCTAATATTGGTATCGACTTGAAATACAGACCGATAGCCATTACAAACACAAAAGCAATAGAGATTATGGTGACTGCCATCATAACCCCGTTTGCCGTCTTGTCTTTTATGATTCTGAATTTGTTCATTATTAACAATTTTATGCCGCAAATATACGCAGGAGATTGTTTCGAGAAGGAAAAACGATGGTGGAATATTGCAGTTTATAAAATGGAGTTTTACAATTTTTTTGCGAATTAAGTTGCCAAACCAAGCATTTTTAGTATATTTGCGGTGTAGAAAAAACATACGGATATGAAAAAGATTCCAATCGGCATACAGGCGTTTAGTTCGCTAATTGATGGTGATTTTGTCTATCTCGACAAAACAGATATGATATTTAAAATCGCCACCACTAAGGCGTGTTATTTTTTATCCCGTCCTCGGCGCTTTGGCAAAAGTCTCACACTCAGTACGTTGCATACATTCTTCGACGGGCGTAAAGAGTTGTTCGCAGGGTTGAAGATTGAAAAATTAGAGACAAAATGGGAGAAGTATCCTGTGCTGCATTTCGACTTCAACGCCTCTACGTACAACTCGGTTGAGGATGTGCAGTCGAGGATTGGATATATGCTTTCGCAGCACGAAAAAATATTCGGGAAAGATGATAATGCAAAGCAAAACTCAGAAAGGTTTGAATCTCTCATTAACGCCGCCGCCGCTCAGACCGGCAAAAATGTTGTAATCCTTGTTGATGAATACGACAAGCCGCTGTTGAGCAATATTTCAAACAAAGACCTTCAAGACGAAATCCGCAAAGAGTTGAAAGCGTTTTACGGAGTGTTGAAGACCTGTGACGAAAATATCAAGATTGCATTCATCACGGGCGTTACAAAGTTCAGCAAGGTGAGCCTTTTCAGTGATGTCAACAACCTGATCGACATATCCGCAGAAATCAATTTTTCTACACTTTGCGGCGCAACTGAACAGGAAATCCACGATTATTTGGACTGTTATGTGCAAGAGATGGCCGATGCCAATGACATCACCAAAGATGAATGTTACAAGGAACTGAAAAATTGGTATGAAGGTTATCATTTCCATCCAAATTCGGTGGATGTTTACAATCCGTTTGGTTTAATGAGGGCGTTGTACAGCAAGGAGTTCAAGGAATATTGGTTTGAGACAGGAACGCCAACTTTCCTAGTGGAAGAGATTAAACGGCACAATATGAACCTCCGCGACCTTGACAATGTACGCAGAACCGAAGAACAGTTGTCAAAAATAGACAATGTTAGAAACGACCCCGTGCCGTTGCTTTACCAAAGCGGATACCTTACAATCAAGGGATATGACAAGTTTTTAAAGCGATACACACTTTCCCTGCCCAACAAAGAGGTTGGCGAGGCGTTGCCAAAATTCATTCTGAATTTTAATTTTCCGCAGACCGACGGCGGCGATTTCGACATTACCAATTTCATCGAAGACGTTTTCAACGGCGACATTGACGGCTTTATGAAACGCCTCTGTGCACTACTTGCCGACAACAATTACGAGATTGTAGGTGATGCAGAAAAATATTTTCAGAATGTCTTTTATCTGATTTTCAAACTGTTGGGGTTCTATGCCGAAGTGGAGCGCAACACCTCCGACGGACGTATGGATGCCGTTGTAAAAACCCCGCAATACATCTATGTCTTTGAATTTAAACTCGACAAGCCCGCCCAAGAAGCCCTCGACCAAATCAACAGCAAAGATTATTTCTTGCCGTTCTCAGTTGACGGACGTAAATTGTTCAAAGTTGGCGTAAGTTTCTCATCGGAAACTAGGAAGGTTAAGGAATGGGTGAAGGAATAGTAGAGATGCCATAATACAACGTCTCCACCGTATGTTTTCTGTTCGAGTACAAGGTCAGTTTTTGCACCGCACAGCACGCACCGAAAAACCGCAATGGCGGTAGCCCCAATTGACGGGAGTCACGACGCCGGAATAGAAGAAGAGGTAGCAACCACGGTTCGGGCAGTCCGTGCCGAGCGACGACGACCAGTAGGAGCCGAGGGCGCCGTCGCTGCTGAGAGACGTGCCGAGGTGGCAACCGGCAGCGGGCAGAAAAATCGATTTGCCGTTGGTCCCAGTAGCCTTGTAGCCATTGATACCGTGGTCGGTGGTCAAAGTCCAGGTGCATTTGTCAACCAGTTCTTCTATTTGTTCTATCGTCGGCATACACCAGTCGCTGCCCCAGTTGGCGGTGGCGGCATTGTCGGAGCGTTCCAACTTGGTCTTGCCGTCTGTGAAACCTTTGTTGCCGTATTTTAACTTGTTGCAATATTTGGTAAGTTTGTCTTCCGCTCCATTAGCGTATTTGTAATTATCCCACAAATAGTCTGACTTCGTGGTTGTTTCGCCCCAAGCAAAATAGTCACCGTATTCCCACGGATTGTCTGCACCAACATTACAAGAAGCCCATAGTGTACCTGAGGGGAGTCCAAGGTCAACGTATTCGTGTTGTTGTGCATTAACAATTCCAACGCTCAGCACCCAAAAAGCGATATTTATAAGCAGTTTGTTTTTCATTAATATGATGTTTAAATGCAGTATTAATGCCACAAAAATACAAAAAAAATTACCCAACAAAAGTTTGATTATAAAAAAAACAAACCCGACAACTTGACTAATCAAATGTTGTCGGGTTTGTTGAATTTGTTCATTATTTACCCTCAGCCAATGTTTTCAAAGCCTTGTCGAGTTTGTCTTGTGAAATTTTGATGTAGCCAACGGGGTCGTTTTTCTTCTGACCGTCGGTGAGGACGTACTGCAAAAATGCCTTTACAACGGGGTCGGTGGGAACGCCTTTGGTAACGAGATAGAGGTCGCGGGCGGGCGGCGAAGGATATTTGCCCTCAGCAATTGCCTTTGTAACAGACTCTTTCACATCGTAGAATTTTTCATCGTCTGTGATTGTGCCGTCTTCGTTGGCATCAACAGGGAAAATCTCCAAACCATCGTTAAGTTTGTGAGTATCATTATTGTAGGCGTAACCGATATTATTGAAACCAATACCGTAAATGTCCTTTTGAATGGCTTCGGCACGTCCCGGGGCGCCAAAAACAGCCGTTCCAGTAAGTTCTTCTTGCTTAGAGCCAAACCAAGTGGCAAAAGTTTCGGCAGCACCGCAAGCGTCGCTACGTGTGTAGATGTGGATTGGTGT